>JANPPB010000708.1:0-2825 GCA_031428295.1 Segetibacter sp.
TATCCAAATGCTTTTTGCAAGATTTATAAAGACAGTTTGGGTAATGATTCTGATTGGATAAATGTGATGCATGCCGATGGTGCCGGAACCAAAAGCATTCTGGCCTATTTGTACTGGAAAGAAACCGGCGACATATCGGTATGGAAAGGCATTGCTCAGGATGCTGTGGTAATGAACATCGATGACTTGTTATGCGTAGGTATTTACGATAACATCCTGTTCTCATCAACCATTGATAGAAACAAACAACACATTCCCGGCGAAGTTTTAGAGGTAATCATTAATGGTACGAACGAAATTTTTGAATGGCTTCAAACCTTTGGGATCAATATAAATTACCTGGGTGGCGAAACAGCAGATGTAGGAGATGTAGTTCGTACAATTGCTGTAAATGGCACTATGACTGCAAGATGTCCTAAAAATAAATTGATTACAAACGATAGCATTCAACCCGGTGATGTAATAGTGGGCTTCAGCAGTTCCGGAATAGCTAATTATGAAACGGAATACAACAGTGGTATAGGCAGTAACGGATTAACCAGTGCAAGGCACGATGTATTGAATAAATATTATGCAGAACATTTTCCGCAAACTTTTGAGCCCGGGTTGCCTGCAGAGGTGGTATATATTGGAAAACATCGGTTAACTGATACTATCAATCTTGCTTCATTCAACAACTACTCCACTAATATTGGTAAGCTCATTTTAAGTCCTACACGTACCTATGCACCATTGGTAAAACAAATATTGGAGCAGGAATTTGATGCCGTACATGGAATGATACATTGCAGCGGAGGTGGTCAAACCAAATGCATGAAATATTTGCCCGGCCCTATGAAGGTGATTAAAGACAACTTGTTTGAGCCGCCTGAAATTTTTGAAATTATTCAACAAGCTTCCGGTGCATCGGCAGCCGAAATGTACCAGGTGTTTAATATGGGGCACCGGCTTGAAATTTTTACCACTGAAGCTAAGGCTTCAACCTTAATCGATATTGCAACGCAACTAGGTATAGAAGCTAAAGTGATAGGAAGGGTTGACGTAAGTGATCAAAAAGTATTGTTCTTGAAGGGGAGTTTCGGAGAAATCACATGCTGACCTTCGTTAGCATGACGGCTTTGGTTTTTACGTCATCCTGAATTTGTTTCAGGATCTCTTAAACAATGGGCAGCAATATGCTCCAGGAGATGCTGACCTTCGTCAGCATGACGGCTTTTGTTTTTACGTCATCTTGAACTTGTCTCCGTCATCATGAACTTGTCTCCGTCATCCTGAACTTGTTTCAGGATCTCCTGAACAAAGGGCAGCAATATTATGCAGGAGATGCTGACTTTCGTCAGCATGACGGCTTTTGTTTTTACGTCATCCTGAACTTGTTTCAGGATCTCCTGAACAATGGGCAGCAACATTATCCAGGAGATGCTGATCTTCGTCACCATGACGGCTCTAAAATCTATACAGGCAGTTTAGGAGGCTATTAACAATTTTGTTAGGTCATGCTGCTTTCAATCTCTATTTTTGCCCTAATCTAAACGGAATTATGTCAGAAGCAATTGTATCGTTACAGAACGCCAATATTTACCAGGGTAGCAACCTTGTTTTACAGGATGTAAATATTACCATCAATAAAGGCGAATTTGTTTATCTGGTTGGTAAAACGGGTTCTGGTAAAAGCAGTCTTCTTAAAACTTTATATGGCGATCTGCAATTAAAAGAAGGAACCGGGACAGTTGTAGGATATAATCTAAAAGAAATGGACTGGAAAAAAGTTCCATTTTTGCGCCGAACATTGGGCGTCGTTTTCCAGGATTTTCAATTACTGACCGATAGAAATGTGCATGAAAATTTAAGGTTTGTTTTAAAAGCCACCGGATGGAAAGATGAAAAGTTGATGGAGGAAAAGATAAACGATGTGTTGGACAAAGTTGGCTTAAAAAGTAAGGGTTTTAAAATGCCATTTGAAATGAGTGGTGGAGAGCAGCAAAGAGTTGATATTGCCCGTGCCATGCTCAATTCTCCCAAACTTATTCTTGCTGACGAACCTACAGGCAACCTGGACCCTGAAACAAGTGATGAGATCATGCAATTGCTTTTTCAAATTGCAAAAGACTATAACACCGCCGTAATAATGGCTACCCACGATTATATTGTAATCAACCGCTATTCTGCCCGAATGCTAAAAACTGAACGTGGTAAAGTGTATGACAGTGCTACCGTTGCTGTGTCGTAAAACAGTTTTTAATTTTATTCACCCCATATCCACTTAACCATCTGTTTGGCATTGGCTGTGTTGTCAAACATATTATCCAATACTTCGTGTCTTTCATCCAGGTCTTCTACACTAAATGGCTGGTTGTATAGTTGAGTAATTACAGCTTGCATTTCCTCAGCAGTATCCGCAACATAACATGCATTTTCAAGGCCGGTTCCTTCAACTGCCGCACTATTAACAAGGCAATGCCTTCCATTAAATAGGGCATTAATCAATTTTAATTTTATACCGGTTGCATTAAATGAGGGCAACACATGTATGTGTGCCTTGCTAATAAGGTCTTGCATTTCTTTCTCAGAAGGATTTTCGACCAGGCAGGTATGCGGTTTACAGTGGGCCAGCACTTTTAATTTACGGGCCGGGTCTTTGCCTGCAACCACAAAGGGAATTTTAAGATTTGCAAAAACTTCTTCTAATAACCAACTGGCAGCTTTTTCGTTTTCGCCCACAGAGAGATTGCCATGATACAAACAAAAATTGCCTTTCCCCAATGCACCTTTTACTTTCCATTCAGGCAGGTACAAGGGCAAAAAATCTATATTCTTACAGCCCA
>JANPPB010000709.1:0-15298 GCA_031428295.1 Segetibacter sp.
GCATTGTTGATAGGTTTGTTTACCAGGGTTGAAAATACGGGTAACCTAAACTCACTGTTAAATACAAATGCATTGTTACCGTTGGCTATGTTTTGTTGAAAACCGCGAAGGTTTACAGCTAAGGTTTGGAAGGCATAATTCTGATCCAATGGTCTATTAAGATTGTTGAATTTTGGATTGATCCAGCCATCAACTCCACCCAAATAATAAATTAGTTTACGGTTGCCCCAGCTTACGTCGGCTGCAGCACGGGTAGCCCATATAAAATTGCGATAGATCTGCACATAATTTCTTGCATCAAAGCCAAAGTTGTAGGTGTACTTGCTTCCACCGGTAGTCTTGTCTTTTATAGGAGAGTTGAGGTCCATATACACTTTGTACCTCAAGCCGAACCAAATATTTTGAGTAGGGTTTAGTGTGTTATCGTGTACGTATTCAAGGCGGCCCAACGCATATTTAGTAACCTGGTCGGGAAAGCCCAAACCTATTACATCAGGTTGACCGGTACCATTGTTATATGCTTTAATAATAGTTCGATCGTTACGATAGGCTAGTGTGGCCCTCAGGCTCTTTACTTCGTTCAGCGGGTACGAACCATTAAATTGGTACAGGCTTGTATTAAGTTGTGTATTGTAAAACCCACTGATGCCGGGACCAACAATTTCCGCATAAAAATTGCGATTGCTGGTTCTGTAATAAGTTAGTCCCCAGTCGAAGCGCCTGCGTACATTTTGGAAGCCAAACAGGTAATCGTTGTCTTTTAAATTGCTGCCCAATCTAAAGCCGCCAATAAATTTAATATCCTCCATCAGGTCGCTAATGCTTGCCCTAAAAGTAAAGTTTAAGTTGGAGCCATTACCCAATTGAACAGGGCCGCTACCACCTGCATAAGGTTGGTAGCGGTTGATAAGTATGTTATTGGAAACCCCGCTTACTACGTACTCGTTATTAAACTTTAAGCGGTAATTAAACAACTTAGACCGCTGTAATACCGGTTCGGGACCATTAGCTGTCTGAACCATCATACTTCCGGCTTTGCTGGTATCCTGCTCTTTACTAAACTCGTTTTGAAAAAAATCTTTTGGGTTATTTACAGTATCAATAAATTGTTGGTAATTGGTTGCCCTGCCTTCCATCGCCCTTTTTTCGGTCATCAGCTTTTTCATGTATTCGGTAGGCCTGGGGTTTACATTACGTTTACGCAAGGCTATACTATCCACCCTTAGTTTATACAAAAATTTAAAATCTCCCTGGCGGGTTACTTCACTAACCTGGTCACGGTCGCCGGCAACCCTTGTTTCTAATAAACTGCTCTGGTAATTGGTTAAAGGAAAAGTGTAGGTTGAATCTTTAGTTACCTGGAAATAACTGATGCTATCAGGTTCACTTTTTTGCCAGGCTACCAGCGTTGAATCCAATTCTTTGTCTTCGGGGTTTCTTAATATTTCTTCGCCAACGTAGTACAACGTATCAAGCCCTTCTCTTTGGGTTGAAAAGAAGCCTGCCCAACGATTGCCTATACCACTTTCGTCGGATACATAGGTAAAGTGGTTAACATTATACTGCATAGGAAAACGTGCATTGCCAAAAGTGAGGTTGGTAAGCTTTGATACCTGTTTGCCGGTAAGGTAGTCGAGCAAATAGATATTAAACTTGTTTCTGCTGGGCAAAGCGGTGTCAGCCGTAACGGCTTCAGGGCCCGGGCGGTTTGACGAAAACAGGATACCGGTTTTGTTAGGGAAACTTACGAAAGTTGCATCCAGGTCATCGTACACATCATTGGTTAATCGCTCCAGTTTAGCAGCTTCAATTTTGTAAGTAAAGATGTCGGTATGTCCGTTTTTTACAGCACTGAATAAAAGGGTATTTGCGTCAAGCATAAACTGCACATCCTGTATCTGGTCAACACCTTCAATAACCTGTTTGTTTCTTTTAAACCTGGCTATTGCATCGTATACAAACATTTTTATTTTACCCTGCTCCCAATATATAACAGCCAGTCTGGTACCCTTGCCATCCCAGGCCATTAAAGGATAATTAGGATTGATGGAGCTCTGCAGGTTTTTTACTCCGCTTTTGTATAAGGTGGCGATGGTTTCGTAATTCTCATTGAGTTTAACGCTGTAAACACCTTTTGAAAATTCCACTACGCCATACGCGGTACTGCGTGGATTTGGGTTTGCATTAAAACGATAAAAATCTTTTTTAATCACCTCTTCCGAAACAGAAACGGAACCCTTGGGAACATTACGGCGTTGACGAATATCCTTGTAATATTTGTCTTGCTCATAGGTCATGAAATCAGACAATACTTCTTTGAATTTCTTTTTGGCAATGCGCTGCGATGCGCTGTTAAGACTTTTATAAATGCGGGCCAGGTATAAAAAATAGGCAACGTTTTCTTTCTTATATTTTACAGAAATATAGTTCCAAAAACTATGGCCGGCTAAAGTGGGTTTTTCAAAAGCAAATTGGTAGAAATTGTTATAGCGACCACTCAAAATGGCACTCTTCAATTCATCGTCCCAGGCGGTGCTCCATTCTTCGCCAACGTAGCTTACAAAACCATCGGTTAACCAGGTTGGCAAATCAAGTAGTGCCTGGTTGCTGGCAAATTCGCCAATATCATCTCCAAACAATTGATTGTCCATTAATACACGGGCAATTCCTTCGCGTACCTGTCTTCTCAATTCGTAATGATTTCCATTAAAATAAACCACCACTTTATTGTTAACAAACTTGGTGGTACCGCCTGCATTCATCCACTCGCTGCCCAGTCCAATATTGCTGGCCTTCATATCATTGTAATTGTTATAGATCACAATATTTATCCTTCTCTGTAAAGCATATTCAACAGCAGTTTCAACGCTTTTTAGTTCATCTTCAGCAACCTGTGCAACAAATTTCCCCAGCTCAAGTCCTCCCTGGTTAAAATATGAATTGAAATTGGGTGATTGATAAAACTTCCAGGTAAACTTTTTATACTGAATGCGGTTTTTGCCAAATTCAACGGCATTTACCTGCGCATGTATCGAAGTTGAGAGAGTATATAAAATTAAAAAAGAGAACATCCTGCTCCATAGACTATTAACTTGCATATTGATCTTTAAAGTTTTAAAATTAGGATAAAATCATTGTAAATACCCTGTTAAAAATACGTTCATGCTCACAGTTCAGTTTTTCACTTTCAATGCATTCCAGGAAAATACTTATATCATTTATGCGGCAAATGGCGAGGCTATCATTGTTGATCCGGGTTGTAGTTCTCCAGCAGAAAATAATGCGCTTTTGCACTTTGTATCGCAGCATAATTTAAAGGTGGTTCAACTAATAAATACCCATTGCCACCTCGATCATATTTTGGGAAACCAGTTGATAGCCTCTACCTATGGCCTCGAATTGTTTCTTCATCCCAATGAAGAACAAATGCTTATTTTATCGCCGCAGGCCGCTAAAATGTATGGCGTTCAATTAAACGCGTACAAAGGGCCTTTGCATTTTTTAAAAGGAGGAGATGTAGTTACTCTGGGTGAAGAGGCATTAAAAGTTTTGGATGCCCCCGGCCACTCACCAGGCAGTATTTGTTTGTACAGCCAGGCAGATGGGTTTATAATTGCAGGCGATGTATTGTTTAGAGAAAGCATTGGCAGAACTGATTTGCCGGGTGGCAATCACAAAGCTTTAATCGAAAGCATACAAACCCAGTTATTTACTTTGCCTGAAGAAGTGGTTGTATATCCGGGTCATGGTACTACAACCACCATTGGTCACGAAAAGCGGTACAATCCTTTTTTGCAAAACACCTGAGTTAATACCAGCCTGGATGTATGACGGTTGTTTATAGCAATGTGAAAATTACTTTGACAAACCCTCAGATACCATTTTTCGCATAATTTAGACGGCATTCTTTACTCACTTACCTCACGTATCAATAATGAAATTTCTAAAGTCTATCGTTCCTCTTGTTGTGTTTATTTGTTCAGTTTTAAAAGGTAATACCCAGGTTGTTGATTCTATGATGGGGGTGCTGGCTAACCAATATCCGCAACAGAAGGTCTATGTTCATTTTGATAAAAGTGTGTACCGCCCCGGTGAAACCATCTGGTTTAAAGCTTACCTGTTTGCCGGGTTTGAACCCTCAAACTTTAGCAAGAACTTTTTTGCAGAATTGATTGACCAAAACGGTACTGTTTTACAAAGAAAAGTATGCCCGATAGTTGAGGCATCTGCTGCGGGCAATTTTGATTTATTACCTACCCAAAATAACAACGTCTTTTTTAGAGCCTACACCAGTTGGATGTTGAACAGCGATACAGCATTCATTTTTAAAAGAAACATTACTGTTGTTTCTTCTGAACCCAATAAATTTAAACAGGTACCGGAAGTTTTGGTCACACAATTAAAGCTTTTTCCGGAGAGTGGCGATTTGGTAAACGAGGTAGAAAGCGTGGTGGCATTTATGGCTACCAATAATAAAGGCAAGCCGGTAAAAGTTACCGGTGATATCAAAAATTCCACGGGTGAAACCATCACTTCTTTTAAGGCACAACACGATGGAATGGGAACTTTTTTGCTGCTACCTAAACCCAACGAAACATATACTGCATTTTACACTGATGAGTTTGGAAAGCAGGGCTCTGTAGCATTGCCTGCTGCCAAAGCAAACGGCGTGGTATTGCAAATAAACTCCTCGGGCAATAAAAAAGTTTTTATTGTTAAGCGGGGTGCATTGGCCGATGGTCTTGAAACGGTAAATATTGTGGCACACATGGCACAGCAAATTGTATACAAAGCCAAAGTGCCCTTAAAGGAAACGATCGTAAATAGTGGAGCGATACCTGCAAGCGCATTGCCAACAGGTATTTTGCAGCTTACTGTGTTTAGCGACCGGTGGGAGCCGCTGGCCGAAAGGATTGTTTTTGTAAACAATGATAATTACAAGTTTGAAGCATCGTTAACTACACCTATTACCAATTTGGGTAAACGTGGTAAAAACATTTTTGAGATTAATGTTGAAGATACCTTGTTGGCAAACATGTCTATCTCTATAACCGATGCTGAAATTGGCAGAACGTCAACTGAAGACAATATTATTTCGGGATTGTTATTAAGCGGAGATATTAAGGGTATCATTTATAACCCAACTTACTATTTTGCCAATAATGCAGATAGTACAGTAAACAATCTTGACCTGGTAATGCTAACCCATGGCTGGAGGAGATTTAACTGGCAATACATAACCAGGCCACGCAAACCGTTTATAAAATATCCTGCCGACCAGCCATTGGCGTTAATAGCAAAAGTGTTTGGGGTAAATCCATCTTCGCCCATAAGGCCCGATGAAACCATGACGGTGATCCTTCAAACCAAAGACTCAACAACACAGGTAATATCGGTGCCTAAAACGGGGCCTACTGAATTTGCTTTACGCAACTTTGTTTTTTACGATACCCTAAGGTTATACTACCAATTTGATAAGGATAAAAAACTTGCATCGAACACCAGTTTGTTGTTTGAGAATGGCTTGTATAAAGGCACCCGCGTTGTTAGCCTGCCGGAGTATACCATTGGCAATATTGATAGCCTGATCATTAACCGGGCTAAGTATTTTGCTGACCAGATATATAAATTTGGCAATGGCTCCAAAGTAAACGTGTTGCAGGAAGTAATTGTGAAAACTAAGGCAAGGAGCAAAATTGATGAACTGGATAAAAAGTATGCAAGCGGATTGTTTTCAGGGGGCGATGCAGTTACATTCGATTTTGTAAACGATCCTCAAAGTTCATCTTTTCCAAACATTTTTACTTACCTGCAGGGTAGAGTTGCCGGTCTGCAAATAACTAACAATGGTTCAAACGTTAGCCTGTTATGGCGTGGTAGTGCCACCACAACTTTTTTAAATGAAATGCAGGTTGATGCCAACACACTCTCTACAATTTCGGTTGCAGATATAGCTTATGTTAAGGTTTTCAGGCCTCCGTTTTTTGGAGCGTTTGGTGGTGGTTCCGGGGGAGCCATTGCAATTTATACACGCAAAGGAGGCGACCAGCCTATTAATCCCGGTAAGGGGTTGGACCGCAGTTTTATTACCGGCTATAGTGTAATGAAACAATTTTATTCGCCTGATTATAGCAATACACAAGATGAAATAACCTCAGACCTGCGATCTACTTTATACTGGAACCCATTTGTGTTTACCGATGCTACAAAGACAAAAGTAAAAATTGAATTTTACAACAACGATATTTCAAAGGCGATGAGGGTGGTAATTGAAGGCGTAAATGAATATGGCAAGCTAATTAGAATTGAAAAGGTAGTTCAGTAAGAAAAAATTTAGTTGGTATAAGATTTATGATGGCTCACTAACTCATCTTCTGAGCTTTTATTCATCCAAAAACTAATAGCTATCAATACCCAAAAGGCAATAAGGTATTCGGATACTATAATAATGTAATTAGTGGGTATGCGGGAAAGTTTTTCTATAAACGAATAGGGTAATGCGTTTGGGTTGATAAAAAAGCTTAGCATCATTGCCACCATTATAAATATAGCAGCCATCGTTTTAAAAAGGCGCTTCCATTTTTCAATATTAAAAACCGGCGCTGGTTGTACCTGGCTAATACCGGCCATGACATTATTAGAAAAGTCAGCCGATGCTTTTACCAGCGCTCCTTCGCTCAATAATTTTCTTAAGTCTTTATCGTCTTCCATAAACTATAGTATGTCTTTTAGTTCAAGTTTTAGTACCCGGTTTAATTCGATATAAAGATGCTTTCTTCCTCTATACAAAAGTAACTTTATGCTCGAAACTGTAAACCCTGTAATCTCACCAATTTCAGCAATATTGAGTTCGTTTATGTAATACAGGGTGATGCATATTCTTTCTGCTTCTGATAAACTTAACAATGCCTGCCTGATATACTTTTTCTGTTCGTGGTAGCGTATGCCTGTAAACGAATCTTCAACAGCTACATCATCCAGTTGTTCCGGATGTTCAACATAAAAAAGTTTAGAACGCTTTTGTTTGTTCAAAGCAGTGTTTACAACTATTCTATACAACCATGTTGAAAAGCGGGCACTGCCTTTAAACGACTTTATTGATGTGAATGCTTTAATGAAAGTGTCCTGGGCAACATCTTCGGCATCGGCATAGTTCGTTACAATATTGTAAGCCAGGGTTATGGCCATATCCTGGTAGGCAGTCACTAATACAGAAAATGCAGCATGGTCGCCCTTGCAACACTTTTGGATAATGATGTATTCCTCTTGTTGATTCACTTTTGCTTAGACAACCCAACGCTTATACCGGTTACAAAAAATAAAAGATAAAAAAGTGTAACCATATGTTTAAGCTGTTTGTCCAATACCTAAAATATATAAAATGAAAACAAATCTGTTAGCGATTTTTTTGATAGAAACACCCAATGTATTGAGCAGCTTTTTTATGGTCCTGTTATTCATTCTGGTGCTGCTTACTATTGCCGCAATCTTTTATTTCTACATCGCTTCCAAAACTAAAGAACGTTTGGCGTTGATTGAAAAGGGCATGGATCCCAACCTGGCCCGTGGCGATTTCTTAACACAGGTTGCCATCATTGGTGGAGGCTTTGCATTTGGTTTAATTGCAGGCGATAAAATTCCAGGTGGTTATGGGCCATTGATAGGCATTATACTGGCTGCCGTTGGAGTAGTTTCTTATAACATTATCAAAAGAAGAAAGATGTAAAAAAGAAGTGGAAAATTATAATGCCCGGTATTGAGACCTGCCAGACATGAATAAAAAAAATCTGCCCTACAAATCAATATAATAACATTTATTATTGTGGTTTGTTACGACTGTAAACTATAGTGAATTATGCCCTCCATATTAATAACCGGTGGAACCGGACTTATAGGTAAAGAACTCACCAAAAGGCTTGTAGCCAAAGGATACGAAGTAATTATTTTAACAAGAGAAATAAAAGAGAAAACTCCGGCGCAGCCGGGTGTGAGTTATGCTTTGTGGGATGTGAAAGCCCAAACAATTGATGCAAATGCGGTTGCTAAAGCAGATCATATCATTCACCTGGCAGGGGCTGGCATAGCCGACGAAAGGTGGACTGAAAAACGAAAAGAGGAGATTAGGGTAAGCAGGGTTGAAAGCTCTAAATTGTTAGTAAAAGCATTAAAAGATCATCCTAATCAGGTAAAGACAGTTGTGTGTTCGTCAGCAATAGGTTGGTACGGCGATGACAAGCAATTAAAATCAAAAAAGGCCTTTACCGAAGAGATGGCTGCAGATACCGGTTTTTTAGGGGAGACCTGTAAATTATGGGAGGAAAGCATTCAGCCAGTAGAAGCACTGGGTAAAAGACTTGTAAAAATACGAACCGGCATAGTGTTGAGCAATGACGGGGGTGCGTTCAAATCTTTTAAACTTCCCATAAAATTTGGAATAGCTGCTATTTTGGGAAATGGTAAACAGGTAATCAGTTGGGTTCACATTACCGACATCTGCGAAATGTACATTTATGCAATAGAAAATACCTCGTTAAGCGGGGCTTACAATGGGGTTGCACCACACCCCGTTTCTAACAAAACGCTTACAATTGAGTTGGCTAAAATCTTGAAAGGCAAATTTTATATCCCCATTCATGTTCCTGTTTTTTTACTCAACATTATGTTAGGCGAAATGAGCGTGGAGGTATTGAAAAGTACAACTGTAAGCAGCCAAAAGATGGAGCATTCCGGTTTTGCCTTTAATCATCCTGACCTGGCTTCTGCATTACAAAACCTATGATCTTTTGCCATTTTTCTGTCTATCTGCATCATCTGTGCTCAAAACATACATCCTTTTTTTACAAAATGTGTTGCCAGTTAATTGCCTGTTGTAAAAGTTAAAGAACCATTAAAAGTAGTTTAAAAACAACCCTCTGCATCAGGCGAATTTTAAAATAAATAGCGGCAAATCAACGCTTAAATTTACTTTCGTTCGGTGCCGGTAGTAGATAGTATATCTGCTTTGTTATTTTGGATTATTTCTTACAACTTTGCACTCATTACCTAACATATAAGGAACTACACTATAAATGGGATTATTCAATTGGTTTACACAAGAGATTGCTATGGATTTGGGAACGGCAAATACCCTAATTATCCATAATGATGAGGTGGTGGTAAATGAACCTTCAATTGTAGCATTAGATCGCAATAATTTAAAGACAGTTTTAGCGGTGGGTAAAAGGGCATTAATGATGCACGAAAAAACCCACGAAAGCATTAGAACCATACGACCTTTAAAAGACGGTGTAATAGCCGACTTTAATGCCGCAGAATTAATGATCAGGGAGATGATTAAAATGATCTACCCGAAAAAGCCGCTTTTTCCACCAAGCTGGCGAATGATGATCTGCATTCCATCCAGCATTACCGAAGTTGAAAAACGTGCCGTACGCGACAGCGCCGAACAAGCAGGAGCCAAGGAAGTTTACCTGTTGCACGAGCCTATGGCCGCAGCACTGGGTATTGGTATTGATGTGGAAGAACCGGTGGGCAACATGATTATTGATATTGGCGGTGGTACAACAGGTATTACAGTTATTGCCCTGGCAGGTATTGTATGCGACCAAAGTATACGTATTGCAGGCGATGAATTTACAGCCGATATTATGGAAGCCCTGAGGCGCTACCATAGTTTATTAATTGGTGAAAGAACTGCCGAACAGATTAAGATACAGATTGGTGCAGCCATGAAAGACCTTGACAATCCTCCCGACGATATTCCTGTTAACGGACGTGACCTTGTTACGGGCATTCCAAAACAAATTATAGTTAGCTACCAGGAAGTAGCCGAAGCACTTGATAAAAGTATTTTTAAAATTGAAGAAGCAATTTTAAAGGCTCTGGAAACTACGCCGCCTGAATTAGCCTCCGATATTTACCGCCGTGGCTTATACCTTACCGGTGGTGGAGCCTTACTTCGCGGGCTGGATAAAAGGCTGAGCCAAAAAATTAAATTGCCGGTGCACGTGGCAGACGATCCATTAAAAAGCGTGGTTAGAGGTACCGGTATTGCGCTGAAAAATTATCAGCGCTTTCCATTTATTATGAGGTAAAAGCCTGCCAAGCCTCCCCAAAGGAGGAATTATAAATAAACTTCTGATGGTATTTTTTTTTACAATCATCAAGTTATCTCCGGAAATATTGACCACCTCGCGTCTTCATTTTGGTAAGGATGACTTTATATGGTTTCCCGCTTCGGTAAACAGGGGGGCTGTTCAATGAAAAATATATTTCTCTTCATCAGAAGGTACTTTAATTTTCTGTTCTTCGTGGTGCTGCAGATTTCTTCCTTTGCTCTTTTGGTTAAGTATAACGAGACCCACCAGGCGGCCTATTCCACCATTGCCAACGAGTTAATTGGTCGCATCAATTTGCAATACAATGGGGTGCAATCCTTTTTTCAAATGAAAGAAACCAATCGCCAGTTAGCCGAAGAAAATGCCCGTTTACGAAACAGTATCGTATCAAATTTCGAAGGTGCCGACAGCAATCGGGTTGCTGTATTGGATAGTTTGGTAAAGGATACTTTAGGAAGGCAGCGCAAATATTTATGGTTACCCGCCAAAGTAGTCAATAACACAACTGCTTCTCAAACAAACTATTTAACCCTGCACCGTGGCGCCAGGCAAGGAGTGCAAAAAGATATGGCGGTAATTGGACCAGACGGGGTGGTAGGAATTGTTATTGATGTAAGTGACAATTACAGCCGGGTGATGAGTTTACTGCACCGAAACAGCAAAGTAAGTTCCATGCTTAAAAAAGGAAACATTACAGGTAGTGTAGATTGGGATGGAAAGGACCCTCATTTTTTGACTTTGCGCAACATTCCACGAAGCATAAAAGTTGCCAAGGGGGATACCGTATTGACCAGCACTTATTCTGCTAATTTTCCATCGCATATAATGGTGGGCACTATTGTGGGCGTGGCCGCCGACCCCAGCAGTAATTCGTACACCATTAAATTAAAAGCATCTACCAATTTTTACAGCATTCAATATGTAAATGTGGTAAACAATGTACAGTGGGATGAGCAACGCAGGTTGGAGGCTGCACCTGAAAAAAATCCTTAATGAGCCAGTTGGTTAAAAATATTATCCGTTTTATTTGCTTTATCCTGTTGCAGGTGTTTGTGCTTAACCAGGTGCCACCGTTACACCAGTTTGTAACACCTTACCTGTATTTTCTTTTTATTTTATGGATGCCCTTCTCAACTTCAAGATTTGCATTGCTGCTTGTTGCATTTTTGTTTGGATTAACACTCGATTATTTTTCAGGCACGCCGGGCTTGCATGCTGCCCCCTGTGTATTAATAGCTTACCTGCGACCTTTTCTTATCAATCTTTTAATATCTCAGGAAGGGGCAGAACTTAACTACGCTGAACCCTCTATTAAAAGCCTGGGATGGGCACCCTACAGCTTATACATTGTTGTGTTTACCTTCATCCACCATTTTTACCTGGTACTGCTGGAGTGGATACAATTTGGCAATTTTCTTTATTTCCTCGGAAAAGTTATTGCTACCACCGGCATAAGTCTTCTACTCATTTTCATTACCGAAATGCTATTCTTTCGTAAACAAAAGTTTAGAACCAACACGGCTTTATAAAACATCTCTCACTGCTTATGCTCTCGTAAATACTATACCTGTAAATGTGTCGTTTTAGAATATTTAATAAATTTTAAAGTGCAATATGTGGGTTGTATATAAATTGAAGCAGACATTGCATGAGTTGCTGTTTAAAATATTTAATAATGAAGTTGATTATTGTTTTGGGAATTGCATTGAATGGGTTGGCTGTTAGTGCGCAGCAAATTTCGTTGGATAGCTCTTTAGCCTATGTTGGTAAAAAAATTACAGTCTATGGAAAAGTAACTGAAGCTTTTTTTAATTATGACCGCAAGCGGGATACAAGTACTTTAAAACTACTGGATGAAAGCAGTGGTAAATGGATGCTGGTTAAAATTTTGCCCGAAGCAAGGGCAGGTTTTGGGTATAGGCCCGAAGATGCATTATTGAATAAGATGGCTTATTTCTCGGGGAATTTGCAAATAAATAAGGGCGAAGTTGAAATGTATGTAAACAGCCCTTTTAGCATATCATTTAAAAAAGGAGGGGCAATGTTTGAACCTTCCGCGCCAGTATTGCCACCTCAACCAAAAATACAAGCGTCTGCAAAAAACAGTAATGCAATGGCCAGGGGCAATTCACAACCGGCCTCAGCACCAAAACAGCCTATACAGGCAAAGGAGCGCAAAATAGAACCAATAATTGACCAACCTAAGATTGTAAAAAAGTCAAAGCCAATAAAAGAAAACAACACTGATAAGGCAGAGCAGGATGAAAAGCAAAAGCCAGCAATACAAATAGAGAAAGCTCCTGAAGCAAAGGTTGTAGAAACGAAAAAGATTGAGATACAAGAAGAAAAAAAAGTAGCCACCCCAAATCCCTATAATGGTCCGGGGCAAAATCCTAACCCATTATCAGTAGCGCCTGTTGCTCATAAGGACCCATTAGTGGGTAATGAAATTATTTTAAAATCGAAGATTAATTTAAGGGCCGGCCCCGGTAATTTTTTTACTACAATAGGTTCATTAGGTAAGGGAGAAAATATTAAAATATTAAGTTGCAGTTTCGATTGGTGTAAAGTTCTACAGGTAAAAGATGTAGAAATGAGATTGCTGCAAGGGTATGTAAAATCAGAAAAACTGAAATAAGTAGCCTACGCCGCTCCTTCTTTTTTTTCTACCTGCTTAGTTGCCTGCTTATCATCTATCATACGCATGTTTTTAGCGTCCTGCAAAAAGTCTGAAGCAAAAATAAAGTCGTTCAACTTTTGGTCTTTGCTGTAAATAATTTCTTTGTTACTGCCTTCCCATTGTTTTACGCCCTGGTACATATAAATAATATGATCGCCAATTTCCATTACACTATTCATGTCGTGGGTGTTGATGACAGTAGTTATTTTAAATTCATTAGTGATATCCTTGATTAGTTTATCAATTACCAGCGATGTTTGAGGGTCAAGGCCTGAGTTAGGTTCATCGCAAAAAAGAAATTTGGGGTTAAGTACAATTGCCCTTGCAATGCCCACTCTTTTTTTCATTCCACCACTTATCTCCGCAGGAAATTTTTTATTGGCATCTTTCAGGTTTACACGGTCGAGAACTTCGTTTACCTTCTTAATTTTTTCGCGATGGCGCATGCCTGTAAACATGTCTAATATAAACTTTATGTTTTGCTCAACGGTCATGCTATCAAACAAAGCTGAGCCCTGGAAAAGCATACCAATCTGTTGACGCAAGTGCTTGCGATCTTCTACAGAAATTTCTGTTAAGCTGGTACCATCGTATAAAATCTGACCTGAATCCGGTGCAAACAAACCAACCATACATTTCATCAAAACAGTCTTTCCGCTACCGCTCGATCCGATTATAAGATTGCATTTACCCGTACCCATCGTCAGGTTTACATCGTGCAGAATTACCTTCTCACCAAAACTCTTTTTTAAATTTTTTATCTCAATCATGCTTTTTAAAAATTAGAGGAGTAATGCTGCCAGTGCATAGTCGGCAATTAAAATTAAAATACAGCTAACCACCACGGAGGTGGTACTGGACCTGCCAATTTCGAGGGCGCCGCCGCTTACATTATATCCAAAATATGCAGGTACACTGCTGATTATAAAAGCAAACGTGTACGCTTTTGTTAATGCAAAAAACACGTTATAGGGAGAGAAATTCTGGCGCAGGCCAATGTCGAAAATATCCGTTGCAAGTATGCCTGACATTGAACCTGCCATTCTTCCACCCCAGATTGCCAATACTGCCGAGATCACAATTAAAAAGGGTACCATCAATAAAGCGGCAGCAATTTTTGGAAATACCAGGTAAGCTTTTGTGTTGATACCCATAATTTCCAGGGCATCGATTTGCTCGCTAATGCGCATGTTACCCAACTCGCTGGCTATTTTACTACCTACAACACCGGCCAGCACAATGCTTAATACTGTAGGGGAAAGTTCCAGTATAACACTGTCTCTTACAATTTGGGCTATGGTAGATGCAGGCACCAGCGGACTAACCAATTGATAGGCAGTTTGTACAGTAGTTACCGCACCTAAAAAAAGTGAAATAATAATTACAATGGGTAACGATCCGATGCCAATTTCAACACATTGATGCATAAATTCCTTCCAATACATCCTGGGATTTTCAGGCCGGGTAAACATACCCTTTAGCATAAGCAGGTATTGGCCAAACTTTGTAAAAAACTTCATGTTTTATTTAAAGTGTTTATTTAAAACCATTAATAATAGGGCAATACAATCCTGGTGCTTTTGGGTTACGTACGAAACAAGCAATTGTGAACAATTAGAAAAATATTACGCCACATTTATTTAGCAACTGTATCTTTTCGTTTGTTTTTCCACCAGCTTGTCTTGTTTACCTCAGCACCGGTATCAAATTTACTTTTCATTTGCGCATCTACAACTGCAACCAATGTCATGTTTACAATACTTCTTATGCTGCTGCCCAATTGCAAAACATGCACAGGTTTTTTCAGGCCTAATAAAATCGGGCCAATTGCATCTGCTCCACCCACTTCTTTCAATAGGTTGTAGGCCACATTACCCGCTGCTAAATTTGGAAAAATGAGTGTATTTACATCCTGGTCCACCAACTCGCTAAAGGGGTAATTATCCCTTAATATTTCTTTATTCAGGGCCATGCTGGCCTGCATTTCTCCATCAACAATCAGGTTGGGATTTTTTTGTTTTACAATCTTCCGTGCTTCAGCAACCAGTCTTGCCTCCGGCGAATCGCTGCTGCCAAAGTTTGAATAACTCAGCATAGCTATACGTGGCACCACGTTAAACTGCCTAACTTCCCTGGCTACCAATAAAGTTATATCTGCAAGCTCCGAGGCGGTAGGATTAAAGTTTACGGTAGTGTCCGCCATAAACAGTGGTCCCCTTTTAGTAATCAACAGGTACATACCTGCAATTTTTTCAACCCCGGTTTCGGTGCCAATTACCTGTAGTGCAGGCCTGATGGTTTCTACGTAATTTTTAGTCAGACCCGAAATCATAGCATCTGCATCGCCGGTTTCTACCATCATACAACCAAAGTAGTTGCGGTCCCGCATTTGCTTTTTGCTTTCGTAAAAGTTGACACCTTTACGTTTACGCTTTTTAAAATAGAGGGTTGAATAGAAGTTTCTTTTCTCTTCCATTTCATCACTCCGCGGATCTATAAT
>JANPPB010000710.1:0-2123 GCA_031428295.1 Segetibacter sp.
CCTACTTTATCCATACCATCGTTCCAGTCTCCGGAGCCAATAAATGGTAAGCCGTGTACACCAAACTTTAACGCATAATCAATTGCTTTTACACAGTGGTTATACAAATCTTCGGTATCATTTGAGGTAATAAAAAGATCAAAATAAGAATCTTCGCCTACAACTAACTGGCGTCCTTCCAAAAAATGTAATTGCTCATCCAATATTGCTTTATCGGCAGTGGCGTTAATATATTTTGCCGTTACATAAGGCAGCCATAAATAATCATCTGAGCAAGTGGTACGTACACCACGCCCGGTAGGCGGATGCCACCAATGCTGCACATCTCCCTGTTTAAATTGCCTTGATGCACACAATAGTATTTGTGACCGTACTAGCGTAGGATGTGCATGCATTAATGAAAGAACATCCTGTAACTGATCTCTAAAACCAAAAGCTCCACCTGATTGATAAAATCCGCTTCGTGCCCAAAGGCGGCTGGCAAGTGTTTGATAATTTAACCAGCCGTTCGCCAGTATATTCAGTGCAGGGTCAGGTGTATAAATTTGAACAACGCTTAATGTTTTTTGCCAATAGTTGTGTACTTTTTGTTTTGCCTGATGTGCTGCCTGTGCTCCCTCACTTGCCCGGATAATTTCTAAAGCATGCTCCATAGTTTTACCAGCGCCTAAGCGAAAAATAACCTCATGCTCTTGATCTTCAAATAAATCAAAGACTACCTGTATACCGGCACAAGGGTCTAATGCTGCACCAGTTTTACCCGAAAACCTCATCCTTCTTAATCCTTCAGGATTATTCAGTGTTCCATTTCTTCCGAGAAATTCAGTTCTGTCGGTGGTAATAGTTTTGTTGGTTCCGTCTGCATCAAAAAATGCCACCCTGTTCACAAACTCCGGGCTATAGGTATTTTTAGCCAGGATAGCGCCGCTGCGTTCATCCAGCTCCGTTATAGTATGCTTGATATACTTTGATCGCATATCTCCCAACACCCAGTCTATAAAACCCGTAGCTGAAATACGCCGTTGCCTGCCCGAATGATTACGCAGTTTAATAACAATAAACTTTACCGGATCTTCAATGTCGGTAAACATGGTCATCTCTGTATAAACACCATCTTCGCTATGTTCAAACACACTATATCCAAATCCATGGCGTGTTATGTAGGGTGAACTACCCCGGCAGGGTAACGGGGACGGCGACCAGAACTTACCGCTTTCTTCATCTTTTAAATAAAATGCTTCTCCCTTTAAATCAGTTACCGGATCGTTATTCCATGGTGTCAGCCGAATTTCATGAGCATTGTCTACCCAGGTATATGATGACCCACTTTCTGTAACGATACTGCCAAACCCAGGGTTAGCCAATACATTTATCCAGGGTGCAGGCGTTTTTTTATCGGGGGTAGTTGTTATAACATACTCTTTGCCATCAGCGGTAAATCCACCCAATCCATTAAAAAATTGAAGGTCGTTTCGTTTTTCAACTGAGCTATTTATAAACGGAAATGTTTTTACAGGCACGAAAAAAGGTATGGCTGTTTTGCTTTTTATTCGCCTGTTCATTTGTTCTTCCAGCGTACCAAATCTATCAGCTATTACAACATGAGCAACTGCTTCAAACAAACTCCTGTCTTCATTTGATATTTGTTCGGCTGCCCTTATAAAAATACCACCTGGTTTTTCTTTCATTTCATTACCTACACCGGGGGTAATAAGGCTATGAATAAGATTGTGGAGTTCCTGCCTGTAGCCCCCATGGTCATCGTTTAAAATTACCAGATCTACAATCAATCCTTTCAGGCGCCAATAGTGATGTGCCTGCACCATTTGCTTAACAAGCATTATGTTTTCTGCATCTTCAATTTGAACCAATACAATTGGAATATCCCCGGATATAGAATACCGCCACAAACCAGATTGCCCTATTCTGTTTTTAATAATAACAGCAGGATCTGCACGGAATAATTGATTGGAAAAAATTATGGAACCTGCAAGGCGTGAATACAATTGGGCATCAGCTTCAACTGCATTAAGCTGTCTTAATATTACCTGGCTATGGGTCCATGCCAGTTCGAGCACACGGTTGAATAAGTGAAAAGCCTGGTATTTATCAATAAGATTATT
>JANPPB010000711.1:0-2610 GCA_031428295.1 Segetibacter sp.
ACGCAACGAAGCCTTGTACAGGGCCGGCATCCATCCCCTGAGCATTACTGGTAAAATACCTGCTGCCAAAATAACCAGGCTGATAAAAGAGGTAATGGCCTATGCAAAAATATTTTACAATGCCCTCGAAACCAAAGGTGTGAACGACAACTTTTCTGTATACAAACAGGAATATGCGGCTGATGGCAGCGAGGTTACCATGCAGGTGCTGCCCCGCACAAAACGCAAGATCTACTTTAGCGAACACAAACAAGAATTGTATATTTAAGCGGCGAGCTGCAAGCCTCAAGCTGCAAGCCTCAAGCTGCAAGCTGCAAGCTTCAAGCTACTTACTACTTACTACTATTTACTACTTTCTCTTTTTACTTCACCACTAACTAATGACCAATGACTAATGACCACTGACTAATGACCAATGACCACTAACTAATGACCAATGACTAATGACCAATGACCACTGACTAATGACTAATGACCAAAGACTAATGACCAATGACCAACTCCACACCCGTTAAAGCATAATACAAATTCTGTAACTGATGCAGGTGATAGATGTTATTGCTAATGAGGAGTTCGTTAAATGTAGCTCTGGCATAAGGTGTTGTGGCGGGCACATAAGCCCGTATTTCATTTTGGTTAATGCCCTTAACCGGAAGGGCTAAAATAAACTCTCTTACCTCAGGATGCTGGTAATATTTTGCGTTTTCAATAAAGCCGCACTTCTTTAAATTGTCCACACTCAGCGCAATCGGAAACATATCTTTTGCCATGCCTTTTGCCAGCATCTCAAAATGTAGGAGGCCTACAGCAACCGGCAATATCCTTACCCCACCTTTATGTAAAATGTAATTTCCCAGGCGTAATGTGTTATCATCTATCATGTGGCAAAAATACGGTTGCAACTTCTGTCTCAATTGGTCAGTTTATACTGTAGACACTATTTCAAATACGCTCAAAAATTTCAGCCCGAAACACATACTATGCTTTCTTAGAAACTCTACTTTTATAGGTCATTCCCGCTGATGGTATTTTTTCTAATCACTTTTAAAACTCAGATTTATGAAAAAGATCATTTGGAAATTTATTTTTACAGTAGCAGCTTTCTTCTTGCTATCTGGCATTAAAGCCCAAACTGATATGAACAATGCAGTTAATGCCACTGCAAAGCCTATGAACGAAATAGATTTAGTTTGGGGAGATGCACCCCCGTCATTACCCAAAGGTGCTAAAATGGCTGTATTAGCAGGCGATCCTTCAAAGGAGGGTCATGTTACGCTACGGGCCTGGTTTCCAGCAAATTATAAAATGGCGGCACATAGCCATCCTGGCTTTGAAAGTGTAACGGTCATAAAAGGCTCTTTGTATGTAGGTGTGGGCAATAAAATGGATATGAAAACTGCAACATTATTAAAGACCGGTGGCTTTTTTGCTATACCCGCTACGCTTGCACATTATGCTTATACAAAGGAAGAATGCATTTTTGAGGTTCATACCACGGGTCCGTATGTAGTAAACTATTTAAATGCTGCAGATGATCCTTCAAAGCATAAATAAAGGCTTTAAAAATTAGGTACCACCTGAAAGATGATGGTACCATTTTTTCTTAATGGTGGTTGCGGCTATAAATGCAGGCTGGCTTTAAGTAGTGCTGTATTGTGTTTACTTTCACCTTTCTCCCACACGTAACCTATTTAAGCGGCTGCTTACAACAACAATTTAAGTGTAAACAATATGAGTGTATAGTATAATGGCGTTAATTAAATACCCGGATGACTTTTACAAACCTGCCCAGGTAATATTTTTTAAGTGGGGTAATAGTAACGCCATATTGCTTACCGGATGTGGAGTGTATAAACTGCATGTTCCCCTGCATATTTTCGGTTATGATACCCATATGACCCACTACTCTAATAATGGTACTGTCAGTTCCGGTGAAAAGAATAAGGTCACCGGGTTTAGCTTGTTGCAAAGGAACCTCGTGTTGAACGTTAGTAAAATCTACAGATGATCGCGGAACGGCTATATTAAAATGATTAAAGACGTTAGTGATAAAACCGGAACAATCAAAGCCAACATTTGGGTCAGAAGCCGCATATTGGTATGGAACGCCAATGAGTGTTTTTGCATAAGCAACCAAATCGAGCGACAATGTATTACCCGTATTAATTTTAGAGCTGCCTGAGTAGATTACCTGCTTTTGTCCAGGCGTTCCTTCTGGCTCTTTAGGATCTTCTGTTTTAGTGATGGTTGATGTATCTGTCAATTGTATTACAACTTGTTTGGGAGGTTGATAACAGCCTGCCATAAGTAGAAAAAACAAGGGTATAATAAGCTTCATTCCCGTTGTTAATCAAAAATCTGTCCAACCCTGTTAAACCTAATCTCAATTTTATTTTCTTAGTTGTAAACTACTGAAAGCTGATCCTGAATGTTGTTTATACCCCGATCTTTGCGTGGCTACCTGTATTTAAAGTAAAATAAAAATACAGGGCTAAAAGTAATTTTAAAGGATATACCAGCAATACTGAAACGGTGCTTTAAACTATAAGTATTTTTAAACCCTCCTGCAGCGATATGATGTAATGAAATACCGCTGGCACGACTATAGTA
>JANPPB010000712.1:0-1905 GCA_031428295.1 Segetibacter sp.
AAATCCAACGTAAGCACCTCTTTTTCTATGGTTGAAGTAGCAGAGTGTTTTGCATCGCTGTAAGTGTTGTGGGCATAGCGTACACTTTCCTTTTTGCCTTTACCCTGTGCTATCAATTCTTCGGCTTTCTTCCAGTTAACAGCCATTATAAAATCCTTATCCTTTTGAGAAGCATTTACTTCTAACAGTGTATTGGCTTGCTCGGTATTATAGCAGCTAAAGAAAAACCAGTCGTGGCTTGCCGCTTTACCCGAATGGCTAAGGTCAAAGTTTACTCCGGGTGTTTTTAACTGGAAGGCAATCGTCATATTACCATCAGCAGGATTAACCTTTACAAAGCTAACAGTGCCTTTAAAATTTGCTTTGTAAGTATTAATGGGCACATCGCCATTGCTGTTGTCCAATGGCACACTAAAACGTGTACCAGCAACAACATATTCAGTGTTTTCGGTAATAAAAGGCGAAGAGTGATTACCGGCACTATTGGGGATCTCCAGTATCTCGACTGTTTTAAAAGTTGTAAGATCAACACGTGCAATACGGGGTGTGTTGTTACCATTGGCGAAAGCCCATTTGCCATCTATTTCGCCATTAGTTTGCGACATTTCAACGTGGTGCAAATCGTCCCACGGTACAAATCCATGCGATGTGTTGAGCATTGGCTTGGTTTCCTCATTGTAGCCATATCCTCTTTCTCCATCCTGAGAAAACACAGGGATTACTTTTAGCAACCGGCCCGAAGGCAATCCATAGACACTCATTTGCCCATTAAAGCCACCCGAAACAAAGTTGTAAAACTCGTCGTACTTACCAGGGGCCACAAAAGATTTAATAGCAGCATCAGAACTTACTGCATTACCGGCATTCTTTGGTTTACATGATTGCATGCCAACGAAAAGCGAAAGCATTACAAGGCCCAGCAATCTGATTTTTATGATTTTCATATTAAATTTTTTAATGTTGATTTTTATTTTACGCCGTCGTTCTTGCGCATAAACTCGTATAAACTCCGGGCATCGTTGTCGGTCAGGTTTTGGTTGGGCATCCGCACCAGGCATAATTCTAATTGAGCCTGAACTTTTGGGTCCTTATCTATCATGGCATCGGGGCTGGTAATAAAGTTTAGGATCCAGTCCGCCCTGTGACGCTTGGTAACATCTTTCCATCCCGGGCCTACCAGTTTTTCATTGGTGGTTTTGTGACAGCTTGAGCATTTTACGTCGAATACCTTTTCTCCTGAAGCAGCCATGGCCTGGTCCAGGGTTGCTGGTATGTCCGCATCGGAATACTTACCCTCTCCACGGTTTGGATCGTAAGTTGGATTTTTACCTGCTTCAGTAGTTTCCCCGCTGGTTGGGTTTGAAGCGCCGGTACTTTCATTACCTGTTTTATTGCTCTGTCCGCCGCAGGCATACATGAATACCGAAAACATTAATCCGCCCGTTAAAAGCATGTTTTTAGGTGAGAATATTTTATACATATCATTAAAATTGAGAAAGCAAGATTAAACCCATAAAATGGCTATTTATATGATATATATCATAATTATTTAAGATATTTTTCATAATTTTTTAATATTATCCTAAACATATTTGCTGTAAATACCTGTTTTTTCTCTGATAGGTTGGAGTAGTTTGGCAGGTATATTTTATGTTAGCAAGATTGGCTGCAGATACCTGGAAAGAAAGGCTAACGGGTAATAGCTATTGATTTATTATGAAAAAATGGTACACACTGGCGCTGTTTAACCTGGTAGTGGTAACGCTGTTAGGATTGGTTCTTCGTTATAAGATCAACTTCGATTTACCTTTTATAGAGCAAAAAAATGTGTTGCATGCGCATTCGCACTTTGCATTTAATGGCTGGTTGAGCTTCGTGTTACAGCTTTTTCTGGTTGAATATTTT
>JANPPB010000713.1:0-3236 GCA_031428295.1 Segetibacter sp.
AGGGTGAGCATTCGTGTACTGGTTAAGGAGTAGAATTAGCAATAGGTCGACCAAATTTATACAGAGCGGTCTTTTATGGCCATCAAGGTTTATATAGTGTGAAATTGAAAGTGATGATCCACTTACACATCACTTAACTCAAGGTAAACCGGACAATGATCGCTGTGTTTAACCTGCGGAAAAATGGCTACTTCCTGTATTTGTTTAGCCAGATTATCTGTTACGTTTATATAATCTATTCGCCACCCTTTGTTTTCCATACGAGTGCTAGGCCGCATTACACTCCACCAGGTGTAATGATGAGGGTCTTTATTTAAATGCCTGAAACCATCGGTAAAGCCACTAACATAAAACTTGTCGAACCAGGCTCTTTCTTCGGGCAAAAAGCCGGTTGTTTTTTTGTTCGATTTCGGGTCGTGAATGTCAATCTCCTTATGGGCAATATTATAGTCGCCGCAAATAATTAATTTGTTACGCTTCTTTTTCAGCTTGTTTATGTATTCGAGAAACTCATCGAGCCAAACATATTTATACGCCTGCCTTACCTCGCCACTGGTGCCCGACGGAAAGTAGACACTAAACAAAGTGATATCACCAAAGTCTGCTCTTATTACCCTGCCTTCAAAATCACTTTGTTCAATTTTACAACCTTCAAATACATTATCCGGTTTTATTTTGGAAAGAATGCCAACACCGCTGTATCCCTTTTTTTGAGCACAAAACCAATGCGTACTGAAACCCAATCTTTCGATGGCTGCAATATCAATATCATCCTTTTGTGCTTTAACTTCCTGCAGGCAAATAACATCAGCAGGGTCTGTTGCCAACCAATCAATAAATCCTTTTTTAATAGCAGCCCTTATACCGTTAACATTGTACGAAATGATACGCATGGCATATATTTATTAATGCAATTTAGCAGAACAAAATTTTGTTTTACTACATAACAAACTACAAAATGTCAACAAAGAAAAAAGTAATAACCAATAGGCTGGAAGAATACCTGGAAGGGCCAAAAGGAAGGGGAAGGGAATTACGTTTTGCTTTCGGGGTTTTTACACAAATGATCAGGGCAATGCGAAAGCTGCATTTTATTGGTCCCTGCATAACTGTTTTTGGTTCGGCACGTTTTAAAGAAGGCCATAAATATTATGAGGCTGCAAGGGAGTTTGGAAAGCGCATTGCTGAAATGGGTTTTACTACCATCACAGGTGGCGGTCCCGGAATTATGGAAGCAGCAAACCGGGGAGCTTTCGAGAACGGTGGATACTCGGTGGGTTGCAACATTGTGCTACCCTTTGAGCAAAAGGAGAATCTTTATATACATAAAGGATTTACGTTTCGCTATTTTTTTGTACGCAAAACATTGCTGATAAAATACAGCTATGGCTTTATAATTATGCCGGGTGGCTTTGGCACCATGGATGAGTTATTTGAAACACTCACCCTGGTACAAACAAAAACGATTTCTCAATTCCCCATTGTTCTGTACAGCAAAGAATACTTTCAACCACTGATGGATTACCTTCAATTTTTGGCCAAAGAAACCACGATTGGTCAGGAAGATTTAAAGCTGATTATTTTAACCGATAATATTGATGATGCGATGGAGCATATACGAACCTACATTCAGGGAAACTATACCATAAAAAAACGACCCAGGCCTTTTTGGGCTTTCTTTGAAAAGAAGTAACTGCAACATTGATGGACACATTTCAACAATACATTCAACCATTTAGCGACCGGCTTGATAGGATATTTGTTGATCAGCTACAACTGGAAGAATATCCTTCCAAATACTTACAGCAACTACTACAACATAAAGTTTATTACCTGCACATGTATGCTGTGGTACTTAATAAAACTGTTGAAGAAGTGAGCTGTAAGATTGAAGAATTGATATTAGTAGATTACGGTTGTGGAAATGGTTTACTGGGATTGTTTGCTAAGTTTTGCCGTTGTAAGCAAGTATACCTCAACGATAATAATTCCTCATTTTTAGCAGCAGCAAAAAAGTTATCGAATGCGTTGGCTGTAGAAGTAGACGGCTTTATAGAAGGTGACATTAATGAAGTGGAATTATTCTTCAATAATAAAACAAAGCCCCATGCTATTATTGGTACAGATGTAATTGAACACATCTATGATCTCAAAACATGCTTTACATCCATAGCCCGGATTAATCCTGAGATGGTTACCGTTTTTACAACGGCATCAGTAACTGACAATTATTTTAAGGCAAGAGAGTTAATCAGGCTTCAAAATAATGATGAGCACTTTGGCAGTAATGCTTTACACGCAAGTGCTAATAATGAATTTGCTGGTCTTCCTTTTAGAAAGATAAGAGAGCAGCTTATCAAAAGTTATGCGCCTGGTTTATCGAATGAACAGATACTGAATTTAAGTAATGCCACCCGTGGACTAAACAAGCCGGACATTCAAAAAGCTACAGATGAATTTAAAAACTTCGGTAAAATGCCTTCACCACCGGCGCATACCACCAACACTTGCGACCCCATAACCGGTAGCTGGACAGAACGCCTACTTACCATTGATGAATACCAATTGTTATATAACCAGGCGGGTTTTTCACTTAAAGTGTATAATGGTTTTTATAACCAATGGCAGGGTGGAGTAAAATCAGTAGTACTAAAAATTGCCAATAAATTTATTAACCTGCTGCATAAACGGGCAAGGTTTATTACGCCGTTTATTATTTTGGTGGGAGGAAGGAAAGCATAAAACTCACTCAGCGCTACAATTAACTTTATACAAACCTGCTAATCTTTTATACCCTGCATTTTACATGTTGCTGGTGCAGGTTTGTTTAACCGGAAGGTATAACCGGACCTATATTCTCCTAAAATAAGGATAAGCCATTATTGAGATTGCTAAAGAATACAACTAGGGTTTACTAATAAATTTAGTGTTGATAACTTAATTAATATACCTTTGACCATTCTATACTTTTGACAAAAATTAATATAAATGAGCAATGTTGAGAAGTTGAAAGCGCTTAAGCTTACAATGGATAAAATTGATAAAGACTTTGGAAAAGGCAGCGTAATGATGATGAATGAGAAGGGCATTGTAGAACTGGAAACAATTTCTACAGGGTCAATAGGATTAGACGTTGCCCTTGGAATTGGAGGTTTACCAAAAGGTAGAATTATTGAGATATACGGGCCCGAAAGCAGTGGTAAAACAACCCTTGCTATTCATGTAATAGCAGAAGC
>JANPPB010000714.1:0-1997 GCA_031428295.1 Segetibacter sp.
ACGATCACAGATTTGAACTTGATTTCATAATCTTATTCCCCTATAAAAGTCTGATAGCTTGAGGAATATGTATTTATCCCGGCTCAAATGGCCCTATTCATTCTGTTACATCCTTCATTCAATAAACCTCATACAAGAAAAATTTGATAAATTGTTTGTTCAAACAAATGCTGAATGAACATTTTACTCGCCGGTAAAAAGCTATGGATCATTGCCATCATCATAGTTGTTGGATGTTCATTTGTATTACTCACTCACCGTTCTCCTGTCGATTTTACCTCCCAGGTCAAACCCATCATCAATAAAAACTGTATCACCTGCCATGGCGGTGTAAGGCAAAAAGGTGGATTTAGTCTTTTGTTTAGAGAGGAAGCACTTTCAAAAACCAAATCAGGAAAATATGGAATTGTGCCCGGCAACCCCGGTAAGAGCGAAATGATCAGACGTTTATCGTTAAAGGATCCCGAAGAACGCATGCCTTACAGGCACGACAAACTAAGCAATGATGAAATAAGTATTCTTACCCGTTGGGTGAAAGAAGGAGCCAAATGGGGATTGCATTGGGCTTATGAACCCGTTAAACCAACGCCTTTGCCATCAAATCATTCGTTTTTTAGCTTTTTAAAAAGCGATAGTAAAAGGGCCATTAATGAAGTAGACCAATTTATAAAAGAGAAGTTGGACGAGCAGGACCTTACCCCTTCGCCGCAGGCAAGTAAAAACGTTTTATTAAGGCGGGTAAGTTTGGATATTATTGGCATGCCTGCACCGGAAAACATTGCCAACAACTTTTTAAACGACAAGAGTGAACTTGCTTATGAAAGATTAGTCGACAACTTGCTTGGCCTTCCCTCGTATGGCGAAAAGTGGACCTCCATGTGGCTCGATCTGGCCCGTTATGCTGATACCAAAGGATATGAACGCGATGACAGCCGCAACATTTGGGCTTACCGCGACTGGTTGATTAAAGCTTTTAACAGTGACAAGCCTTATGACAAATTTTTAATTGAACAACTGGCCGGCGATCTGCTGCCCAACGCAACAGACGAACAATTTATAGCCACTGCTTTCCATCGCAACTCCATGACCAACGACGAAGGTGGAACCGATAATGAAGAGTTTAGAACATCGGCTGTTATGGACAGGGTTAACACTACCTGGCAAGCTACTATGGGAACCACTTTTGCCTGTGTGCAATGCCACAGCCACCCGTACGATCCATTTAAGCATGAGGATTATTATAAGTTTATGGCGTTTTTTAATAACAGTCGTGATGAAGATACCAATGCCGACTATCCCTTGCTTCGGCAGTATAATGACAGCCTGCAACAAAAGGTAAACGAAGTGGTAACCTGGGTATCAGCAAACGCAACTACCCAAAAAGCAAAAGAGGTACAAAGCTTTTTAAAAACATGGCAACCCGCCTATAACTCACTTACCTGCGACAGCTTCACCAACAGCGAATTGAACGATACCAAATGGCTTGCTTTCAGACACAATGCAACATGCAGATTAAAGAATGTGTACCTCTCAAATAAACAAGAATTGATTTATCGTTATCAGGCATATGCACCAGGTGGTGTATGGCAAATACATATCGACCATCCCAATGGTAAGATTATCGCTACTGTTCTTTTGGCAAAAACAAAAGGTTGGACCATCACCAAAACCCCTCTTAATATTAGTGAAGGAACACATGACCTGTACTTTACTTACACCAATAAAGAAATAAAAAAGCCCACTGATAACGGTGCCATGTTCGATTGGTTTTATTTTACTGAAGGTTTTCCAGGTGCCGGTAATGCAGATTATAAAAAGATGTCGGAGCAATATTGGTCGCTGCTTACAGCCAACGTACCTACAACCCCGGTGATGATCGACAACCCTGATTTTATGAAAAGGGCCACTTATGTTTTTGACCGGGGCAACTGGCTTGTAAAGGCTAATAAAGTAGATGCTGATGTTCCTCAGTCATTGAATCCTTTTCCTGCCAAAGC
>JANPPB010000715.1:0-8833 GCA_031428295.1 Segetibacter sp.
GAGAACCTTGCAAACGGTCCCTTTAGTCACCAGTATGATAGTGCCGGCGTATTTGGCGTACGGTTGACGGTTGTTGATAGTTATGGTTGCCGCGATAGTGTATTTAAACCAAACTTATTGACCATTTCAAAACCAGTATCCAACTTTACAGTTTCTGATACCCTGGTATGCCCCAATGTTCGGGTAGTGTTCAGGAATTTTTCAACAGGCACTAATATTACTTACAACTGGAATTTTGGTGATGGTACCACAGCTACTACCGCCGATGCCACGCATGTTTATCCTAGCGAAGGATTGTACAAGGTTAGCATGACGATTATAGATAAGTATGGTTGTACCAGCACTGCCGACACATTGATGCATGTGGTACAAACCACAGCCTCTTTTTTAATGAGTGACTCTTTCTCAAGTTGTCCTCCATTGCAGGTAGACTTTACCAACCGCTCAAAGGGTTACATTGTTATGTCGTACGATTTTGGCGACGGTGGTATTTCAACCTTAAATAATCCATCGCACCTCTATACCTACCCAGGTACGTACTTTGTAAAGCTGGGCGTTCGTAACAATAGCGGATGTTCTGATACATTAATAGGGAAAGTGGTGATACAGGGACCAACAGGATTATTTAGTTACAATCCCCTGGTGGTATGTAATCCTGGTACCATTGATTTTGTTGCCAACACCAAAAACGCGGTAAAGTATATTTGGGATTATAACGATGGAACTACTGTATTCTCAAACCAAACAAAATCATCGCATACTTACAGCAGCCCGGGCGATTTCATTCCGAAAATAATTCTCGAAGATAATTCCGGATGCAGAGTACCTATTGTAGGTAAAGACACCATAAGGGTTAAGGTTGTCGAAACAAATATCATTTCTCAGAAATCAGTATTATGCGACAGTGGCATGGTTGCTTTTAAAGACTCGAGTATTTCTAATGATACCTACCAAAGTTTCACCTGGAATTTTGGTGATGGCCAAACATCAACCCAAAGAAATACAAGCCACAAATACACCAGTCCGGGTTTCTATAGTATACAATTGATTACTAAGTCTGCTGCGGGTTGTGCCGACACAGCGGTAGTACTCAATCATGTTAAGGTAGTAAACAGCCCTTCTATAAAAATTATAGGAGACACTTCGTCTTGTGTACCTGGTACGTTAACCTTTGCCGGGGGCTTGCAAAAGGCGGATACCTCAACTTTAACCTGGAAATGGAATTTAGGTAACGGGCAGGTAGCTGTTATCCAAAATCCCCCGGCACAAAATTATACCGCAGCAGGTAAGTTTCCTGTAACCGCAATGGTTACCAATTACGACGGATGTAAGGATAGCACTACCAGATATGTTGACATTCACCCGTTGCCTGTAATTAATGCGGGCCCCGATTCTACTATTTGTCGTGCAGCCTCCATTACATTACAGGCTACGGGTGCACTACAGTATACGTGGAAATTTGAACCAACATTAAGCTGCTTGAATTGCGATATGACTGTGGCTAACCCATTAACCAACACCACCTATATTGTTACCGGTAAAACTGCCTTTGGATGTGTAGCTGCCGATACGGTAAGCATTACCGTAACACAGCCATTTAGTATGTCGGTTAATACAGGTGATACCCTTTGTGTGGGAGAAAGCATTACTTTAAAAGCTACCGGTGCAGAAAAGTATAATTGGTCGCCTTCAATTTGGTTGAGCAATGCTGCAACCGCAACCCCCGTAGCCAGACCTGATTCTACCATTACCTACCGGGTTATAGGAAACGACAACAATTACTGTTTTGCCGATACAGGTTATGTAACGGTTAAGGTGTATCCTATGCCACAGTTGAGTATTTTGGGTAGTAAAGATGTAACCGTAAATGTGGGAAATTCTTACCAGTTAGAAACTAAGAACTCGTCTGATATTACCAACTGGAAATGGTTGCCTGCTACCTTTCTGTCTTGCAAGGATTGCCCTAATCCTAAAATCACTCCTAAAGAATCAAGGGTATATTCAGTGGTGGGTTCAAACGCAGGCAGTTGTGTGGCAAGGGACGAAGTAAGGATTAACCTTGTTTGCAATAATTCAAATGTTTTTATTCCAAACACCTTCTCGCCAAATAATGATGGAAGTAATGACCGCTTCTATCCCAGAGGCACGGGGTTATTTGGTATTAAGTCGATGAAAGTATTTAACCGTTGGGGCCAGATAGTTTTCGAAAACAACAGTTTTACTCCAAATGATGCCTCGGCGGGCTGGGATGGCAAGTTGAAAGGTTTGGAATTGGTTTCGGATGTTTATGTTTATATTATGGATGTGGTGTGCGAAAACAGCGCTGTTTTCCCCATAAAAGGAAATATTACCCTCATCAGGTAACAAGAACACTTAATTTTTATTAAAAGGTCTTTGCAATTGCAGAGACCTTTTAATTTAACCTCATTTGTAGGGGTATTTCAATAATTGTAATATTTTACATTTTATTAGATAATTAATTTTTCTTGACAATGGCAGTAAATTAGTTGCTATTGTGGATACCGGTACCTGCTACTATCCAATATCTATAAATGTTGAGCATTTGTTAAATGATTAATCAATCATTTTACCCCCCCCAGAATAAAATTGCTAACAACATTTAGAAACACCAAATAAGTATATGCAACATTTTAGTGCATTTATTATACTATGTATACAGGTTTTTTAAAGTAGTAACAGTTGAAAAAACTAACAGCGTTATCAATTTCAAAGTTCTGGCTACCTGCTCTTTTTTCCATTCTTGTATCTGTTCCGGTAAAGGCTCAATTATCAGCGGAGTTTAAAGCGGATACTACAGAAGGGTGCGAACCGGTGGTTATAAAATTTAACGACCTTACCGTGGGTAATCCTACGGCATGGCTTTGGGATCTTGGGAATGGCATTACTTCGACCCAAAAAAATCCGGTTACTTTTTATTTCGATCCCGGTAATTATACAGTATCGTTACGGGTTGTAAATGGCAGGGATACACAAACAATAGTTAAACATAAATACATAACTGTTCACAGCCTGCCCGAGACTAAATTTGCGTTATCCGATTCTGTTGGCTGCTTTCCTTTTAGCATAAGGTTTACTGACTTATCACTTCCTAAGTCGGGCATGATAAAAAATCTGCAATGGGATTTTGGCGATGGAACTTTTTCGAATGATGGTATTACCAGCCATACTTATAACGTGGCCGGTAACTTTACCATCTCTCTTATAATAACCAATACGGTTGGCTGTACACGGGTAATGAGTAAACCCAACCTGGTAAAATTATTGGAAGGGGTTACTGCGGGGTTTTCTTTTAAAGACGTTTTAACCTGCAATGCTCCGGCAAGTTTCCAGTTCAACAATACTTCAAAAGGGAAAAATATAAATACCTATCAATGGAATTTTGGCGATGGTACTGCAGACAGTATCCCAAATCCATTGCATACTTATACAAGCCAGGGGTCGTACAGTGTGGGGCTTAAGGTATCAAATGCCGACGGCTGCTCAGGTACTATTTTCAAATCAAATGTGGTAAGGATAGGATCGGTAAGTGCAGCGTTCACGGGTCCCGCAACGGCTTGCCAAAATGCCCCGGTTAAGTTTACCAATACTTCGCAACCAATACCAACCTCGGTTCAATGGAATTTTGGAGATGGAACAAGTTCCAATGTCTTACAGCCCACCAAAACTTTTACGGCAGCCGGAACGTATAAAATTACCCTTACCAGTTTTTTTAGCGGATGTAGCGATGTGGCCAGCCGGAACATTACTATTTTACCATTACCAAATGCGGGCTTTACCACATCAGGCATGTTAAGCACCTGTAAATTCCCCCTCACTATTAATTTTAAAAGCCACGACACTACCCTGGCTGCATACCAATGGGGTTTCGGTGATGGCAGTACATCTGATAGTGCTAACCCAACACATGTGTATTTTACGCCGGGCTTATACAATGTATCCTTAAATGTTATTGGTAATAATGGTTGTACCAATAAGGTTGTACGAAACAACCTTGTTGATTTTGGCCCGCCTTCTGTTTTACGAATTAATGGCTTACCATACCGGGGCTGTGCGCCTTTTGCAACAAAACTTACTGCACCAATAAGTTCGCCCGAGCCCGTTGCAAGCTACCTCTGGAATTTTGGAGATTCTACTACTTCAGCAGAAATTGCTCCCGTTCACTCCTGGGTAAAGGCCGGCAATTACACTATCTCGTTAACCATAACAACAGTAAATGGGTGTGCCAGTACATTCCGCCTACCAGGCGGACTTGTTTTAACTGAGAGGCCGCAAGCGGCTTTCACTGCTATCCCTCAAAATGCATGTGCTTTTCAAAATATAAATTTTAAAGATTCAACAGTTGGGTCTGTAACTAAACTGGAATGGTTTTTTGGTGATGGTGGTACCTCTACCGAAAAGGATCCCATGTACAATTATAGTGATACCGGTAGATTTGATGTTACCCTTGTTGCCAGTAATGAGGGTTGTTACGATACGCTGAAAGTTCCGGGATTTATATATATCAATCCACCTATTGCCAGGTACAATTCGGTGCTGGATTGCGCAACACCATCTGTCAGGCAATTTAACGACAGCTCTTTGGGGGCTACAAGCTGGCTTTGGAATTTTGGAGACAGCACTACATCAACTGAGCAAAATCCACAACATACCTTCCCCCGAACGGGATTGTACTATGTGGAAATGGAAGTATCTAATGGTACCTGCAAGCACAGTATGGTTCAACCCATATGGGTCATTGATGAAAAGCCTGTATTAATTGTAAACAATGCCTCAAAATGCAAGAGTTCTGTAACACGGTTTATTGTTGATAGCATCAACGCAAGCCTCTTCACCCAATTTCTATGGGATTTTGGTGACGGCCATAAAACATCAACCAAAAACAATCTTACTTCCTACAACTATGTGGACTCAGGTAGTTTTCAGCCATCGGTTGCCCTGGTAGATAACAACGGCTGTAAAAAATCCGTTGAAGGGGGGATTGGCATCAATGTTATTGGTCCCGATGCTGATTTTTCAATTCAACCTCATGCTTGTATTCAGTCGGGGATAAAGATTAATAATTTAAGCAAAGCACCATCAGGTTTTCCTATTTCAACCTTTATTTGGAACTATGGCGATGGCACCATTGATACACTTACAGCAAGCGCGGTAACTCATACTTATAATGTGCCCGGCGAGTTTGATATTAAGCTGACGGTGATAGATTCTATCGGCTGTACGGATGTTATTACAAAACCGGCGATCATATTGATAACACAACCTAAGGCATCTTTTATAGTGAGTGATTCACTAAACTGCCGATTGGCAGATGTTACTTTTTCAAGTACGTCAACCGGGTTGTATCTGCAACATTTATGGAACCTGGGTGATGGAACTACATCGCAACAGCAGCAACTTACCCATAAGTTTAAAAATGATAATGAGTATACTATTAAACTGGTAGTAACAGACACATTTGGCTGTGCTGATTCGCTTACAAAAACCAATGCAGTTAAAGTAGCCAATGTAAAGGCTACTATGCAAACAAATGACAGTTTGAGTTCATGCCCTCCTTTTAAAACAACATTATGGAATCATTCTACCAATTTTTCATCTTTCTATTGGGACTTTAATGATGGCAGTTTCTCCAATCTGGACAGCCCTTCTCACTATTACAATGTGCCCGGCGTATATAAAATAAAATTGATTGCAAATGGCTATGGAGACTGTGCGGACACAGCAACTACTACCATTACCTTACGTGGGCCTTCAGGAAAGTTTCGATACGATCCTTTTACAATATGCTCCCCGGGGTTAGCCACATTTGTTGCCTCTACTTCAAACAAAGCGTCGTTTATCTGGGATTTTGGCGATGGTAACATTACAAGAACAACGGACTCTGTTACAACGCACGATTATGTAAATCCCGGTAAGTATAAACCTAAATTATTGTTGGTTGATGTAGGAGGTTGCCAGGTGCCCATTATAGGTAAAGACACCATTATTATTTCAAAAGCTACGGCAGCAATAAAAACTGTTTCCACATTGTATTGCGATTCTTCAACCATACAATTTTACGATTCAAGCCGTGTAATATTGGACCAAATAACGGCTTACGAATGGAATTTTGGAGATGGCATGCAGGATACTTTACAAAACCCTTTACATACTTTCAAGCTGCCGGGTAAGTATACCGTAAGTTTAAAAATTAACACCAGGAATGGCTGTACAAAAACAGAAAGCCTGCAAAAGGCAATAACGATTATAAAAAGCCCTTCAATAAAAATTGTAAGTAATGATGGAATTTGCCAGGATAAAAGCATACTGTTTAAAGGCGAAGAAATTGTAAAGGACACCTCGATATTGACATGGAGTTGGAATTTTGGAAACAACGAGGCGAGTTTAGGTCAATACCCTTTAACCAAAGTATATAACACCGCTGGTACATACAAAGTTTCAGCAACTGCTACAAACAGCAGCGGATGTACCGTTAAAACAGAAAAACCTTTTGAAGTGTATGCTACACCAACTATTGATGCCGGAGCTGACACCGTTATATGTTTGGGAAACAAACTCGTTTTACAGCCATCGGGCGGCAGTACTTACATATGGGCCAATCAATCATCATTAAGTTGTATTAATTGTGCCACGCCTGTTGCCAGCCCTGCAGTTGCAACAACTTACAAGGTTGAAGGAACATCAATTTACGGATGTAAAAGTTCCGATGCCGTAAAAGTGATGGTTGCATATCCTTTTAAAGCAACCACCAGTTTAAATGATACGCTTTGCATAGGTGAGTCTGTTAAGCTTTTTGCATCAGGATCGGATTTATTCAACTGGTCTCCTATAGCAGGCTTGAACAATGCAGGTATAGCTACCCCGGTAGCACGGCCGGATGCCACTACTAATTACCGCGTTATTGTATCCGATAAATACAAGTGCTTTGCTGATACAGGTTATATAAAAATTGTAGTGTACCCCATACCTAAAATCAACATTGCGCAAGTTGATTTTACACTACCAGTTGGCAATAGTGTGTTGATTAAAACTACCAGCTCGGCCGACATAACAAGTTATAAATGGACACCCTACGTTGGATTAAGTTGTACTACCTGCCCACAACCAACTGCATCGCCCCAAAACACTACCAATTACTTTGTTAAGGTTTTTAATGATGGCGGTTGTAAGGCTGAGGAGAGAGTTACCATAACCGTCATTTGTAACAATACCAATATTTTTATACCTAATACGTTCTCACCTAATGGCGATGGTATGAACGATTTATTTTTTGTAAGAGGAAAAGGCATTGCAGCTATAAAAGCAATAACGATTTTTAACAGGTGGGGCATCGTAGTTTTTCAAAAAACTAACATCAACATAAACGATCCGTTGGCAGGCTGGGATGGCCGGTACAATTCAGCTCTTGTATCACCAGATGTGTTTGTTTATAAAGTAGATGTTGTTTGCGAAAACAACCAGGTATTTAGCCTAAAAGGAAATGTTACTTTAATTCGTTAAAGCCAGGCTAATTCTTAAAATTACCAGGTTGTAATTGTTTGCCGGCATTGCGTTGGGTTTGCGCCGTGGGTGCAAAATGTAGGTAGTATGGGTATGCCTTGGAATCTTGCGCCCCGTACGGGGCGCCAACCCTTTTTAATGTTATAATTAATAATCTGCCGGGCTATAGTTCCTCCGGAGTTTGAACATTTGAAAACTTATAAAACAAAAGGCAGCATGTGTTTCGACTAATGCAAAATTAAACCTGACATGTCAAAAGGTAAAGTGCTTATTATTCTTGCTCGTACAACCGCAGCCGGTTGCGCATTTGTGTCATCTCGGATTGCATATTTTCTACCTTTTCCAACAAATAGGAGATGGCTTCTATCCCTTCAAGGTTAATGTCAAGATCGTAATGAAGCCTTACCAGCTTCTCCAGCTTTTGTAGCTCATTTGCGTGTATAAAACGTTCTGCTTCTATAGTTGAAATGTGCAGCAATCCATATTGCTGTAACGAGTTGATAAAGGAATACTCGATGTTGTAATGCATACAACATATCTGAGCAGCAATTAATTCTTCGTTTTGCATACAATGTTTTAAATAGAGTGTAAAAACTTATGACCGCAACTCCTTAAGTTGCGTAAACAGTTCGGTTTCTTTTGCTGTTAAGTTTACCGGTATTTTAATATTCCAGGTAATAATTAAATCACCAAACTCATCTGCTTTTTTATACACTGGCACGCCTTTGCCCTTCAATTTAATCTTCGATCCATTTTGTGTTTCGGCCTTTATTTTCACTTTCACCTTACCCGCTAAAGTGTCAATAGTTACCTCCCCGCCCAGTACGGCATCGTATAAATTTATATCCTTATTCATGTACAAATCGTTAACCAGCCTTTTAAAATGATGATCGTCTTTTATTACAAACGTGATATAAAGATCGCCATGTGGGCCACCATTTACTCCCGGGCTACCATATCCTTTCAGTTTTATTTTTTGCCCATTCTCAACCCCTGCCGGAATGGTAGTTCTCACATTTTTACCATTCACAGTAAGGGTCTGCTGGTGTGTTTTAAAAATATCTTCCAATGCTAAATGCAGTTCTGCATTGTAATCCTGGCCCCTGAATTTGCCATGCCCTCCCGAACCGCTTTTACTGCCTCCGCCAAACATCGAAGAAAAGAAATCAGAGAAATCATCCTCCTCATAACCACCGGAAAACGATTGTCCGCCTCCGCCCGAATATGCCCGGCCACCTTGTGCCTGGCGGGCTTTTTCATAATCATCTCCATGCTTCCAGTCCTTGCCATACTTGTCGTATTTCCTGCGTTTTTC
>JANPPB010000716.1:0-4196 GCA_031428295.1 Segetibacter sp.
GCTTTTATATTATTAGCTACCCATGCCCCAAAAAGGCACGCATCTGTACATACTTTCATTGCGCAGGCATCCTGCTCAATAGTAAATTGTTTAAATTTAAAGTAACTGTTACCCATTCAATGCAACTGTCAGTTTTGTCCGCTTCGCGGGAAACAAAAAATAAAATTTTAGGTAGCTATCTGATCTAAATGCAGATAAGCGAAGTACTACTTTTTTGTGCTGCTGTCACTGATCCAATGTCGCTAACAAGCCTTTTATATCCAGCATTTCCGTCACCATTAACAGGTGGCCATCCTTATCAAAGGGCCATTGTTCTTTTGGCTTGTCCCAATATAACTCCACCCCATTTTCATCGGGATCGTTCAGGTAGATTGCCTCTGATACACCATGGTCGGCAGTACCGGTTAAAGGATAGTTGTGGTCCATCAATCTTTTTACAATAACAGCGAGGTCTTTACGACCTGGGTATAATATGGCATGATGAAAAAGGCCTGCACTGCGTACCGGGGCCGGTGGGGCGCCTTTGCTTTGCCAAGTGTTTAAACCGATATGATGATGGTAACCGCCAGCCGATAAAAACACTGCTCCATCACCATAACGTTGTGTTATCTGAAAGCCAAGTATGCCCTGGTAAAACGATAAAGCACGATTAATATCTGATACTTTTAAATGCACATGGCCAATATGCGTTTGTGCAGGAACTGTGTACGACATGCTGATTTTTTTAAATAAAAAAGCCACCCTTTTAGGGGATGGCTTAAAGTTATTCTTTAAAAATTATCTTTCGTCTACCGTTAAAGCAGCACCTATATATTCAAGATTTAGCCTGGCTATGTTGGTTAATGAAATGTCTTTAGGGCAGGCTGCTTCGCAGGCACCTGTATTGGTACATGCGCCAAAACCTTCGCGGTCCATTTGGGTAATCATGTTAATGGCTCTTGTCTTTCTTTCAGGACCCCCTTGTGGTAACAAAGCAAGGTGCGACACCTTTGCCGATACAAATAACATAGCAGAGCTGTTTTTGCAGGCTGCAACACATGCACCACAACCTATACATGCAGCAGCAGCAAACGAAGTATCGGCATTGTACTTATCAATGGGTATTGCATTGCCGTCTACGGCATTACCCGTATTTACGCTAACATATCCACCGGCTTGTATTATACGGTCGAAGGCTGAGCGGTCCACCACCAGGTCTTTAATAACAGGAAATGAATTTGCTCTCCATGGTTCAACAACAATGCTATCACCATCTTTAAATGCCCTCATGTGCAACTGGCAAACAGTGGTGCCTTTCCATGGGCCATGAGGTTTGCCGTTAATGTACATTGAGCATGAACCACAAATACCTTCGCGACAATCATGATCAAAAGCAATCGGTGTTTTTCCGTCTTTTACCAAACGCTCATTCAACACATCAAACATTTCAAGAAACGACATTTCTGAAGAAATATCCCTAACCTGGTAGGTCTCAAAACTGCCTTTTGTTTTATTGTTCTTCTGTCGCCACACTTTTAGTGTAAGGTTCATATTGTAGTGTTCCATAAAAATAATTAGTTCTTTTTAACGAATTTTATTTAGCTAAAATTTGTACTGTGTAGGTATTCTTTCCAATTATAATGTTTAAAAAATATGTTCCTGCCGGTTGATGAGCCAAGTCAACATCCTGCTCCAGTTGCTGTGCGATACTACCATAATTTTTCATAAAAACCTGTTTACCCGAAGCATCTAAAACTCTCACAGAAACTTTTTCCTTACTGCTAAGCTGCACACTCAAATGATACTTGTGAAGGTCAGCATCCTGAAAAACCTTATAAAACTTTTTGTCGAAAGCATTCTGCAATCGAATGACACTACTAAAAAAAATTGCACCTGTTTTCTCCTGAGTTTTTAAGCGGTAATAGGTGTAAGGCTGTAATAAATTAGGATCGATATAAGCGTACGATTTTTTGAGCGGCTCACCTTTTATCAATGCTACAGTAGAAAAATTATTACCATCCTTGCTTTTTTCAAGCTCAAAATTTTCCAGGTCTTTAGGATCATCTATTTCCCAATTAAGTATGCCCTCTTTATTTAAAACTTTGCCCGAAAAACTTTTTAAGCGAACCGGTAGGGTGCCTGGTTTATTGATGGTCCATGTAATACTATTGATATAGCCTACCCCTGGTAAATAGGATTTGGACAAGGCTGAATTATCAACTACTTCAGCTTTAACCGTATTGTTTCCGTTATTTAAAGATGCAAAAGGAATTGATACCGAATTTGTACCGGTGGTAAAAGGAGTTGCGTTACCATTTAAGTACCACTTTACTGTAATGCTTGTTGGAAGGGTTAAAACAGGTGTTATTGAAAGATCAACCGGATTTGTGTTTGATAAGGTAAATGAGGTTGATGAAGGAGTATTGTTATCAACCAGATTAACTAACGCATGAATGCGGTCAATAATTCTTTCGGAACACACGCTGCAAAACGGATAACCAAGGTATTGCATTTTACATGTTTGGTGTGGCCTGTACCATGCATTAAGAGGTGCAGTAGTACCGTAAGGATATATGCCAACACTATTAATACCCACCCAATTTTTCCACTTAACGGTAGCGGGATTATTGTTTTGGGTCATGTTTGGTTTTTCAGCCGCATAAGTTGTGCCCGCCCAATATTCATCTGCCAGGCCAGCAAAAGAATGACCCAGTTCATGTATGGCTACCTCAGTGGAACTGGGGTCGATAGATGCAGTAGCAATGACACCCCCTGACCCACCATAATAAGTGGAGTTTACCACTACAAATGCCTGGTCGTAGTCGGGCAGATTGCTTGCAAGGGCATTATTTATATTGGTATGGTTTTGTGGAACCAATAGCCGATGTATTTGAAAAAAGTCAAAGGTGCTTTGAAAGTAATTATCGGGATTGATGATTGGCTGACCTCCGGAAGTTGCCTCATCCGAAGCGTTTCCGGGATGTTTGGCACCTGATGCGTTTGAGGGCGATTTTATTGCGTAGGCATTAAAGAAGTTTTTATATTGCTTAAAAGGTGTTTGAGCAAATAACGCTGTATTAATTACGGCTGCGTTTGGAACAAAGTTGGTTAATTCAGCTACAGTGTAACCATCACTCAGGTAAACCATATTAATCCTGTTTGGTCTCTCTCCGTTTCTCATTAAGGTATCCATAGGAAACACCTGGGCAGCACTACTCAATACTATAAACACTAATACAAAAGGTAAAGACAATCTTTTTAAGGTAGAAAAAATGGAAGGGTCAAAGTGTTGCATCGTATATCTTTTTAAGGGTTAAAGAACTGGGCTTTACCTTAAAGATAGAGAGGCTTTTCAAACTTTGCTCATATTGAAAACGTATTGTCAATTCGCCCTTTTTTTTATAAACTGTTTTCTTGTTTAATGCGCCGTTCTCCTCCGGGTATTCTAAAGTAAGATTTAGAGGATTGAGCACTTTGTATTGCTTCTTTGGTTTATCCTGAGCTCCACCAAATTCGTAATAAAAATAGGCGGGGTCTTTAATTTCATCTGAAGGCGACATGTCTTTTTTAAGAGTTCCCGGACTAAATTTTTTATCAACTAAAGCAAAGGAATATTCATCTTTTGCACTGTCAACAAGTACTACTTCATAAGTGAGAAATACAATTTTGTTTAAGGCGTCACCATTTTTATTTAATTCCAATAAAGGGCCTGTGCCAGTAGTAGAACGCTGGCTATTTAAGGGCGAATGGCAAAACCAAAAACATGTAAGGGCCAATAATAAAAAGCTGGTTTGCTTTAGCATCCTTTATTTGTAACTTCTTTGTGAAGGTTTAACAACTTCATATTCCAATACCTCTTTATGCAAGTTCCAGTTATGATCGCCATTGTATTCCCACGACGCTACATACATAAAGTTTGCATCATCACGCAAAGCTTCACCTTCTTCAGTTTGATACTCTTCTCTGAAATGTCCGCCGCAACTTTCATTTCGGTTTAATGCATCTATGCACATCAGTTCGCCCAGTTCAATAAAGTCGGCAACCCTGTTTGCTTTGTCAAGCTCCCAATTCATTTCATCAATGTCACCGGGTATTTTTACATCTCTCCAAAATTCTGCCTTCAATTGCCTGATCTCTTCAATTGCCTGGGTTAAACCTTCGGCATTACGAGCCATACCACACTTATCCCACATTATCTTACCCAAACGCTTGTGGAA
>JANPPB010000717.1:0-2656 GCA_031428295.1 Segetibacter sp.
TGTTTTTTTGGATGGTTTGGCCTTGCCCCGTTAATGCCAACCATACGTGCCGACCTGGGCTTAACAAAAGCACAGGTGGGTAATACTATTATCGCCGCGGTATCGGCTACCATTTTTGCAAGGCTAATCATCGGCAAACTCTGCGATACCTGGGGACCACGTAAAACTTATACTGCTCTATTAATTATCGGAGCCTTCCCTGTTATGTGTGTGGGCCTTGCACAGAGTTATACATCTTTCTTATTATTCAGGTTGGCTATAGGTATTATAGGTGCATCATTCGTAATAACCCAATACCATACTTCAATGATGTTTGCTCCAAATATTAAGGGTACTGCCAATGCTGTAACCGCTGGCTGGGGTAACCTGGGTGGTGGAATTACCAATATGCTAATGCCTGTAATATTTGCCGTGATCATTGGTTTTGGTTACACCAGCCACGAAGCATGGAGGTATGCAATGATTTTTCCCGGGGTGTTATTGCTGGTTATGGCCTTTGTTTACTACCGTTATACAAAAGACACACCCGCCGGAAATTTCGATGAAATTAACAGGGCTGCTTCTAACAAAAAAACGGATTGGTCCATATTATCGGACTGGAGAGTTTGGTCGCTGGCGCTGGCTTATGCCATGTGCTTTGGAGTGGAGATCACCTTCGACAATGTTGCCGCACTACACTTTGTTGATCATTTTAAATTGTCGCAATCCTCTGCGGGTTTGTGGGCCGGTGTGTTTGGCTTCATGAACATTTTTGCCAGGGCATTGGGTGGTATAGCTGCAGATAAAGTTGGCAGAAGTTATGGCATGAAAGGCAAGGGAGTTCTATTGGCTGCCATGCTTTTGTTAGAAGGTATTGGACTGGTTTTATTTGCTTATACAGACACCCTGGCACTGGCTATTGTTTCTATGCTAAGTTTTGCTTTGTTTTTAAAGATGGCCAATGGTACCACGTATGCAATCGTTCCATTTGTAAACGAAAAAAATGTAGGCATGGTTAGCGGTATTGTGGGTGCAGGCGGTAATGTAGGAGGTATGTTGTTTGGCTTTTTATTCAAGGCAGAGAACATAACTTATGTTGATGCATTTAAGTACATCGGCTTTATTATTATGGCAGTATCATTATTAGTATTTGTAGCCAGGTTTAAGAAAGGTGCAGTGGTTAGTGCGGTTGAACAAGATGTGGAGTTGGCGGTAGCTTAAGGCCCCCTAAATCCCCCGAGGGGGGACTTGTTGACGGGATAGATTACGAGCAGTTATGGGGCAGGCAACGATGCTGACCGGAAACAGAATGCTGGTCACAAAAAGAAAATATGGGAAACACAAATTCATCAAATGATCTTTTAAACCTCCCCCCTTCGGGAGCCAGTCCCGATCCATCGGGAGGCGGGGGGGCCTCAACCTGTTGTTATTGCGGCGTGGGGTGTGGCATTATTGTACACAAGGACCGGCAGGGTAAATTACAGGTGGAAGGCGATAAAAATCACCCCGTTAACAAAGGCATGTTATGTAGCAAAGGCATGAACCTCCACTATACGGTAATGGATCAAAGCGACCGGTTATTTTTTCCTGAAATGCGTTACAACCGCAACCTACCAAAGCAGCGGGTAACCTGGGACGAGGCCCTTAACAGAACCGTTGCTGTTTTTAAAACGTTGATTGAAAAATATGGCCCGGACTCTGTTGCTTTTTATGCCAGTGGCCAATGTTTAACTGAGGAGTATTATGTGTTGAATAAACTAGTCAAGGGTTTTATAGGCACTAATAACATAGACACCAATTCAAGGTTGTGCATGAGCAGCGCTGTGGTGGCATATAAAATGGCCCTGGGCCAGGATTCTGTTCCCGGTTGTTACGATGATATTGAACTGGCCGATTGTATTTTTGTAGCAGGTGCCAATCCTGCCTGGTGCCACCCCATTTTATGGCGCAGGGTTGAAGCCGCTAAAGCCGCTAATCCAAACCTTAAAATTATTGTAAGCGATCCCCGCAAAACGCAAACATGCAGCATTGCAGATGTACACTTGCAATTAAACCCGGGTACCGATATTATTCTACATCATGCCATAGGCCGTTTACTTATTGAGAACGGAGATGTTGATACGCACTTTATTCAGCAGCATACACAAGGGTTTAATGAGTATCGCAATAAAATAATGGAGATGTCAATAACAGAGGCAGCACTTATTTGTGGTCTTGAAGAAGGTGACATTAGGATGGCGGCAAGTTTTATTGGCGATGCCAAAGGGTTCATTACCATGTGGACCATGGGTTTAAATCAAAGTACCATAGGGGTTAATAAAAATTTGAGTCTTATTAACCTCAATCTTATAACAGGCCATATTGGAAAAGCTGGGTCAGGCCCGTTCTCGTTAACGGGCCAGCCCAATGCTATGGGTGGCAGAGAAGTGGGAGGAATGGCCAACATGTTGCCTGCACACAGGGATCTTAATAGTGCTGCCGACAGGCAGGAAGTTCAAAACTTTTGGGGAGGCACTACCATTTCGCCTAAGGCAGGCCTTACGGCAACGGAAATGTTTGAGGCATTGAATGATGGCCGGTTAAAAGCCATTTGGATTGTAGGCACCAATCCATTGGTAAGCTTGCCCAATGTTCGTATGGCCGAAGAAGCTTTGAAAAAAGCAAAGTTTGTGGTGGT
>JANPPB010000718.1:0-3153 GCA_031428295.1 Segetibacter sp.
TCTTTATTTTTTTTATGGGGATTAGCGTATGGTTTGCTGGATGTGCTCAATAAGCATTTTCAGGAAACACTAAACATTAACAAACAACGATCTACCCTGCTGCAGGCCGCATACTTTGGTGCCTACTTTTTAATTGCATTGCCAGCCGGAATATTGATGAATAAAATTGGCTATCGTAAGGGTATCATCACAGGACTTTTTTTATATGCTATCGGTGCCTTGCTATTTTATCCTGCCGCTGAAAATGCAAGTTTTTCATTTTTTCTTTTAGCCTTATTTATACTTGCCAGCGGACTAACATTTTTAGAAACTGCCGCCAATCCTTACATCACAGTTTTAGGTGATCCGGAGTCGTCGGAATTCAGGTTAAACCTGGCACAAAGCTTTAATGGGGTAGGTTCATTTTTAGGTCCTATAATTGGTGGGGCCTTGTTTTTTGGGGAAAATAAAACGGGTAGCTCATCTGAACTTGAAAGCGTAAAATTTGTGTATATCGCCATTGCCGGGCTGGTAATTTTAGTAGCTATCCTATTTTTGGCCACCAAAATGCCCGAAGTAAAAGAAGAAGAATTGGTGGTTAATGCATCGGGGCATACCGGCAAAACACTTTTTCAACATACACACTTTGTATGGGCTATTGTTGCACAGTTTTTTTATGTAGCTGCCCAGGTGGGTATAGCTGCATTATTTATAAATTATTGCACCGAAAAAAACGTGGGCATTGACAACGAGAAAGCTGCTTACCTGCTTTCTGCCAGTCTTATTCTGTTTACCATTGGCCGGTTTGCAGGTACTGGCTTAATGAAGTTGATTGCCCCTAATAAACTTCTGTCAATGTTTGCTGTGGCCAATATTTTGCTCCTGGTAATTGTAGTTTTTGTGCCGGGCATTCTCTCTGTTTACGCCCTGGTATCTGCTTTCTTTTTTATGTCGATTATGTTTCCCACGATATTTGCATTGGGTGTTAAAAACCTGGGCAGCTATACCAAAAGGGGCGCATCGTTTATCATTATGTCAATAGTAGGCGGCGCATTGGTACCCTATATTATGGGTTCGCTGGCAACAGCCTACTCAACACAACTGTCGTTTATCGTTCCACTTATTTGCTTTATGGTTGTATTGGTATTTGGAATGTATGGCTATAAAACCCGCACTACATGAAAAGGTATTGTTTGACACTCGATCTTAAAAACGATGCAAAACTCATTGCAGAATACGAAGCCTACCACAGGGAATTTAGGCCAGAGATAAAGGAATCGATTATTGTTTCAGGCATCATCAATATGGAGATCTATCGTTTGGATAACCGCTTGTTTATGATTATGGAAACTGATGATACTTTTACTTTTGAAAAGAAAAAAATATTAGATGAGCAGAACGAAAAAGTGCAGCAATGGGAGGCGCTCATGTGGAAATTTCAACAACCCATAGCCGGATCAGCTCCAGGCGAAAAATGGCAGGTGATGAAACAAATTTTTACCCTTAACTCAGATTAACATGGATGCAATACAACAGGCAGGACGAAGGTCATTTTTACAAATTCATCCCAAAGACAATGTGCTGGTAGCCTTACGAAACCTGGATAGAGGAAACCTTATTGAACATGGGGGAAACAGTATAATCGTACAAAACGACATTAACGCAAAGCATAAACTTTTTATAACCGACTTAGGTACCGGCGATGAAGTTTATATGTATGGCGTACTGGTAGGTAAGGTTCAAAACGATGTATTAAAAGGTGAGTTGATGACCACAACTAATACAAAGCATGCTGCCGGTAAGTATGCTTACAGGGGATTTATAACACCCTGGCACCAACCTGATGTATCAAAGTTTGCAGGGCGGACTTTTAATGGCTACGTAAGAGATGATGGCAGGGTAGGTACAGCCAATTATTGGTTGTTTGTACCAACCGTGTTCTGCGAAAATCGCAACCTCGATATTATAAAAGAAGCCTTGCATAACGAGTTGGGTTATGCTGTTGCTCAAAAGTATCAACGTTATACCCGTCAATTGCTGCAGGCATACCAGCAGGGTAGCCAGGTAGATGAAATAGATTTTTTACCGCAGGAGAAAACACATACAGAAAGATTTTTTAAAAATGTAGACGGCATTAAATTTTTGCAGCACCAGGGAGGCTGTGGCGGAACCAGAGGTGATGCTGCCATACTTGGTAAGTTGTTGGCGGCTTATGCCGATCATCCCAACGTTGGCGGTATAACCGTGTTAAGCCTGGGTTGCCAGAATTTGCAAACCGATTATTTTCTAAACGATATAAAAGAAAGAAACCCATCTTTCAACAAACCACTGCTGATATTTGAGCAACAGCAATCGCAAAGCGAGGAACAACTGATAGCTGACGCTATCCGGCAAACTTTTAAAGGTCTTATTGAAATAAATAAACTGGAAAGACAACCAGCCCCTTTAAGCGCATTAACGATTGGTGTTAAATGTGGTGGTAGCGATGGGTTCAGCGGTATTTCTGCTAACCCTGCTGTTGGATATACCTCAGATTTGCTTGTGGCCCTTGGTGGTAAAGTATTGTTGGCTGAGTTTCCTGAGCTATGTGGTGCAGAGCAGGATTTATTGGACCGCTGCGTGGATGAACAAAGTGCCTCAAAATTTATTAACCTCATGGGCTCGTACAGCCAGGCCGCATTAAATGTTGGATCAGGTTTTCACATGAACCCGTCACCCGGCAATATAAAAGATGGCCTTATTACCGATGCAATCAAGTCAACAGGTGCTGTACGTAAGGGTGGGCATTCACCTGTAGTGGATGTATTGGATTATACAGAACCGGCTACCAAACCCGGGTTAAGTTTAGTGTGTACTCCCGGTAACGATGTAGAGGCCACAACCGGTAAAGCTGCCAGCGGAGCTACACTCATTCTATTCACTACTGGCTTGGGTACGCCAACGGGTAATCCTGTAGCGCCAACTATAAAAATTGCAACCAATAGTGCACTTGCCAGGCGAATGGCCGACATTATTGATATAGATACCGGCAGCATTATCAGTGGTGAAAAAACGATTGAAGAAATGGGGGAGGAGATATTGGAATATTGTATTAAAGCCGCCAGCGGCGAGGTAATACCCAAAGCGGTTTTGTTAGGGCAGGATGATTTTATTCCCTGGAAAAGAGGAGTGTCG
>JANPPB010000719.1:0-3600 GCA_031428295.1 Segetibacter sp.
AAAGCTGGCCTTTACACCTTCAGCAAAGCTTACGGGTTCATAGCCTAATGTAGCTTTTGCCTTATCAATCAATAAGCCTGAGCGCTTAGCCCTTTTAACCGGTTCAGGAAAGGTTTCTGAGGTTACATTTTCAATCAGTGAAGAATCTAATCCCAACACCTCTGCGGTAATAACAGCCATCTGATAAGGAGATAAAACATCTTTTCCTGCAAGATGAAATGCACCGGTAACTTTTTTATTTATTATAGAGATTATTCCATTGCAGATGTCGTTTACAAAAGTGGGGGTTCGCTGCTGGTCGCTTACAACTTTAATATTGTTACCGGTCTCCAAATTCGATTTAACCCAATGCAAAAAACCAGGCCGCACACCTGGCCAGGCTTTTCCGTAAATAAAAACAGGCCTTACAATAGCGTGTGGCTTTTTGGTTGCCTCCACTACTTTTTCGGCCATCAACTTTGATTCACCATAAAAGTTAAGTGGTGCAGGTATAACTGTTTCAGCATGAGGTCCATCTTCTCCAAAAATAAAATCGGTAGAAACATATATAAAGAAGGCATCCGATTGAGTAATCAAATTTCTGGTGGCCTCTACGTTTTCTTTTAAGCAAAGCTGCCTGTTTACATTGCATTCATCAGGTTTGCTAAGTGCAGCGGTATGTATAATGATGTCAGGCCTGATGTTGCTCAGCAAATCGCCAACTGCTGCTTTGTTAGTAAGCTCCAAAGACTGGTATTCAAAGTTTCCTTTGGGTAGCCTGCTGTCACCCCTACCGGTTGCTACTACAAGAAAACCAGTATTGGTTAGGTTTAACGTAAGGTGCTGGCCTAAAAAACCATTGGCACCAGTGATCAAAATTTTCTCCATAGGTTTACTTTTACGTTTTGTCTGTTCATTTGTGTTGCAGCACAACACGATACTGCTTCAATTAGTCATTAAATGCCCGATTACTACAATTCTAACGCAATAACTTGTTGATCAGATATCGGCTACTCCTGCAAATTTTTAGAATTTTATAATCAATCTGGTCTTTCATTAATAAGTTATGTATTAAACTTCAAATTCTTACTTTTGGCCTTCGTGTCAGAATTACATTACCTTAAATAACAACTACATCTGGATTATTTTAACTGAAGCACTGCATTAACATGACGAAAAAAGTAACAAAAATAGGGGTGCTAACATCAGGTGGCGATGCACCTGGTATGAATGCAGCCGTAAGGGCTGTTGTAAGAACCGGGATATATCATGGTCTTGAGGTATATGGGGTAATGAGGGGTTATAGTGGGATGATTGATGATGATATTTTTAGAATGGAAAGCAGAAGTGTAGCTAACATAATACAAAGAGGAGGCACCATTTTAAAAACCGCCCGCAGCAAAGAGTTTTACGATCCTGAAGGAAGAAAAAGAGCCTATGACAACCTGAAGAAAAGAGGAATTGACGGATTGGTGGTTGTAGGGGGCGATGGCAGTTTTAGAGGAGCCCAAAGATTTAGCAACGAATACGATATTCCCTGCATAGGCATTCCGGGAACCATTGATAAAGACATAGCAGGAAGCGATTTTACTATAGGATTTGATACCGCCGTAAACACTGCCATTGAAGCTATAGATAAAATAAGGGACACGGCAGATGCACATGACCGACTATTTATAGTGGAAGTAATGGGCAGAGATGCAGGATACATTGCCTTGCACAGCGGTATAGCCACCGGAGCCGAAAACATATTTATACCTGAAGCAAAAACCAATATTGAAGAACTCGTTAGTTCTTTAATGGAAAAAGAAAAACGCAGCAAACTGGTAAACCTGGTTGTTGTGGCTGAGGGGGATGAATTTGGCGCAAACGAAATTGCTAAAGTGGTTAAAGAAAGAATGCCTACCCTTGATACACGTGTTTGTATTTTAGGCCATATTCAAAGGGGTGGATCGCCTACGTGTATTGACCGCCTGATAGCCAGCAAAATGGGATATCATGCAGTTGAAAGTTTAATGGTGGGCCGTCACAATGTTATGGTGGGTATTCTAAATAATAAAATGAACTACATACCTTTGGACAAAGCTGTTAAGGCCAAACAACGCATCAACCCTGAGTGGATGAAAATTGTAAAAATTCTCGCCAGTTAACCTATCCTTACAATACATAACAATTATTTTCTTTTAATATCTGTAACCTGTAACCTGTAACCTGTAACAAGAAACACAAAGAACTACCATGTCTAAAAATCTTACAAAGTACTTTCACAAAAATATGGATCATCAAGCCGGCCTTGACCACTCAACGCACCGCACAAAAATTGTAGCAACTGTAGGTCCGGCATGTGACACATACGATAAATTACTTGACCTTGTGAGAGCAGGTGTCAATGTTTTTCGCTTAAATTTCTCACATGGCAGCCACGAAGACAAAGCCCTGATTATCGATCACATCAGAAAAATAAATTCTACCGAACCTTATAACATATCAATTTTAGGCGACTTGCAGGGACCAAAGCTGCGTGTAGGCGAAATTGAAAACAATGCATTGCCGGTAGTAATAGGTGACATTCTCACCTTCACCAACGAAAAATGTGTAGGTAATCTCGAACGTATTTATGTATCGTATCCTAACCTTGCAGGCGATGTTAAAATAGGAAATGTCATCATGATTGATGACGGTAAACTTGAGGTTGTGGTGGTTGATATTACTAAAGATGGTAACGTAAAAGTTGAGGTTACCCTTGGTGGAATATTATCTTCTAAAAAAGGTATCAATCTGCCCGACACCAAAATAAGCCTGCCTGCGCTTACCGAAAAAGACCTTGCCGATCTTGAATTTATTATTGACCAACAGCTGGATTGGGTAGCCTTATCTTTTGTTCGTAACGTAAAAGATATTGTTATACTAAGAAGTAAACTGGATGAGCGTAAAAGCAAAACCAAGATCATTGCTAAAATTGAAAAGCCAGAGGCTGTAGCAAACATCAGGGACATTATTGTAGAAAGTGATGCCATTATGATTGCCCGTGGTGATTTGGGCGTTGAGATGCCGGTTGAAAAAGTTCCTTTAATTCAAAAAGATATTATACGCAAGTGCTTACACAGGGCAAAGCCGGTTATTGTGGCTACCCAAATGATGGAAAGCATGATAGACAGGGTTAAACCAAACAGAAGCGAAACCACTGACGTAGCAAATGCGGTTTTAGAAGGTGCTGATGCGGTAATGCTTAGTGGTGAAACTGCTGCAGGTAATCACCCAACCCTGGTTGTACAAACCATGCGTAAGATTATTGGTGAAGTTGAAAAAGAATATCGCTACAACCGCGAAGAGGATTTAAAACCACAGCCCCATTCGCCATCCTTCTTAAGTGATGCCATTTGCTACAATGCCTGTAAAATTGCACGTGATGTAAATGCCGAAGCATTAATAGGAATGACACAGAGTGGTTACACTGCGTTTACATTGAGCAGCTATCGTCCAAAATCGCCGCTGTTCATTTTCTCCAAAGAAAAAACCCTGATAAACCAACTTAGCTTAAGCTGGGGTGTAAGGGCTTTTTATTATGCAGAAGAAGAATCGCTGGATGGTATCATAGAAGACCAGATAAATATTTTAAAA
>JANPPB010000720.1:0-3450 GCA_031428295.1 Segetibacter sp.
GTACAAGGGAGTTCCGATAAATCGGAATAATGATAACACAACCGGAGAACCATTTTAAAACCTATGCCCGCTACCACCTGAACCAACATTTTCTTGTATTTTATTTTCGATAAGGAACATGAATTTCCATTTTACCGGCCCACTTTTTAGGTACCGGTTTTCCGGCTGCCCAATGAATGGCATTAATTACCAGCCGTTGAAAAGGTTCCTCTTCAAAATCTTCGGGATGCCCCAGGGTGGTCATAAAAAATTTTCCGCCATACGAGTTTTTCCCGCTCCAGGCCACAGGGTTATCAATTGCATTTTTTTGTTCGGGATTTATAGCATGACCCATTAATAACCAGGTTGACCCCTTGGTGGGATAATCGGGCAACACATGATATAGCCACGATGTAACATGAAAATTATTGGATACCCCTGTGAGTACCGAATTATTAGTTGCGGCCGGAATGATGCTTACATCGGTGCTCGATGTGTGCCCGTAATGATGGTGTTTGGCTGCACCACCCCAACCCGGCGGAGCGTTAAAGGCCCACTCTCCAAAGGCATTCCATTTTTCAAGCGCATGGCCTTTGGGATAATTAAAAGCATGTGTGGTTGTACGAAACCCAATAACAGGTTTGCCGGTTTTTAAATAAGCTTCAATGTGAGCTATCTGGTCGGCAGGTAACCTGCGCCAGCGAAGAAAAAAGACAGCTACATCAGCCTCTTTTAAAATTTCTAATCCGGGGATATTTTCCTCGGAATTATGATCGGGAAAAGCTTTAAGCACCTTTGTGCGAAACCCATAATTCTTTTCTAATTCGGCAGCAACAAATGGAAGGGTGGTCTCCCCACTGTATTCATGGTCGCCGGTTACAAATACGATCAAAGGCTTTTTAACACTGCTGGTATTTTTGTTTTGCGCACAGGAAGTAATGCCAAACTGTAGCAAAATACTCAGAAAGAAAAAGCAGGTAATATCTTTATATTTTTTCATTTTACTTATTCATTTTTACTTTTTACTTTTTACTTTTTCTATTTCTCCATCGGATGAAGTTTCAACAATTCTTCGGCGGTATAAAACCCCGTTTTGCTTTTTGTAGCGGCACGCACCAGTTTAACCCTGGCGGGAGTTATAGGGGAAGCTTTGTTTCCAAACGAATTACGAACATACGTAACCACGGCAGCCACCTCATCGTCTTTAAGCATTCCGCCGAACGGCGTCATGGGTACCTGGCCGGGATAATTTTTTCCCTGTACTTCAATAGGGCCATACATTCCTTTTAATACAAGTTTGATTAGCCTGTCCTGGCTACCCACAACCCAGTTGTTGCCTGTTAGCGGTGGAAAGCCTGAGGCAGGCAGGCCCTTACCATCGGGCTGGTGACAGGTGTTACAATATCCATCTCTTGCATATATCGCCTTGCCTTTAAGAAAGAGTTCCCGATCAGTGCCTTTCAACTCAGTTTTAGTAATTGCTTCTTCTTTTTTCTTTACCTCACGACCATTAAGGTGGGCAACAGCGGTTTCATAAGCATTCACTATCCATTCGTCCATTGGTTTTTTTGCCGCCGCGGTCTCTACGGCTAATCCCTTTTCTTTCTCCAGCCACGATGCGGCTACTATGGCACCAAGGCGAACACGGCCATGAACATCGCTTGCAGCCTGTACCAGCAAGTTGGCCTGGTCTAGTACCTGGTGCCCCGTAAAACGCAGCACTTCTACAGCGGCTGCTCTAGCATGGTAATCTTTTGCTTTCAACATTTGGCGCAGGAGGTTTTGGTCCACTTTGTTAAGTCCCCATGTAACCCATAATGCTTCAAGCACGTGGTGTTCGTAACGGGGGTCATTTTTATCGAGACCGGCCACCCATGTTTTTACTTGTGGCAATACATCTTTTGCGGGCCGGCCACGCAGTTCGCGACGGGTACGGTACCGGGTACGATACTCAGGAACTTTCAGATTATCCAACAACTCTTGTATACTGGCGCCATCAATTTTAGCAGGGGTTACCAAGGGGCGGGAGGGATAGGTAATGCGGTAAATTCTACCATGCACATGATCGCGAAGGGGATCACGGGCATTGTGTTGCATGTGCCCGATTAGTACATTGTGCCAGTCAGCAATATATAACGAACCATCTGGCGCAAATTCAACGTCAACAGGTCTGAAGTTTTTATCGGAAGAAACGAGCAGATCCTGCCGGTGTTTACTTTTATACCCCGTTCCATCATCAATAAGGGTATGCTGTTTTGTACCAAGGAAGCCAATAGTGTTGTTGATTAAAAAATCACCCTGAACCTCATCAGGAAAATGACGGCTTGAAATGAACTCAATACCAGAAGTTGGGCGTACCCGATGGGCTGGTTCAACCAGGTCGAAGGATTTATGCGTTGCAACCCCATATCTTGACTTGACCGTTCCTGGTTTCATCCAACGCACATCGGGGCTTGATGTTTCAGCAAAGAAATTTTGGCCCCAATCATCAAACGTAATGCCCCATGGGTTAGGTATAGACAATTGCGCCGTTCTTTCCAACATGCGACGTTGCGGATTGTACCGGTAGAAACCACCGTTGGTTGCCCGAACAGGTCCATAAGATGTTTCTACATTGGTATGAAGAAACACACCTTCGCCCATATAAATGGCTCCTGAAGGATCCTGGGTGTATACATGGTGAGCATGATGGGTGTCGTGGTCATCAAAGCCACTAAGCAGAATTTCTTTTGTATCCGCTTTATCGTCTCCATTTATGTCTTTTAGTAGCACCATATTGGTACCCTGCGACACGTAAACCCCTTCAGAGGCAAGCTCAAAACCAACGGGCAAGTACAGGCCATCAGCAAAAACAGTTTGCTTATCGGCCTTGCCATCACCATTGGTATCGTCTAAAATGATGATCTTATCATTAGGCTTTGGATCCCCGGGTTTCCAGGCAGGGTAGGTGGGCATTGTAGCCACCCATAAACGGCCTTTACCATCAAAGGTCATTTGGCAGGGATTTGCCAGGTCAGTAAATTCTTTTTCCGAGGCAAAGAGATCAATCTTATAGCCCGGTGCTACTTTCAACGACTTCAGCGCATCCTCTCCATACAAGTATTGCAGGCTTCCATTTTTATCAGGATCGTAATTTGTCTTAACCTCGGGCAATTTGTCGGTTGTTAAATCAGCCGCGGCTACGTCCATCTTTTCGCCTTTAGCTGCCTTCCAAATAGCCTGGTCTCTTATGGCTGTTAACTGGCGGGTCTTTGCAAGTTCAGCAGGATAATTAGCAGGACCAAAGGGATTGAACCTGCGGCCATAAACGTGGACTCCATTAGGAATTTTCAGGTCATTATGCCACATCCAGTTTTTCTCCATTACCGCTGCATGAACCAATGAACGATTTGCTTCGGCCATTGCAGGCATATTACCAAAAACCTTGTCGGCAAGCAAAACAGAAAACTTACTGTAACCGGCATCGTTCAG
>JANPPB010000721.1:0-2005 GCA_031428295.1 Segetibacter sp.
TATCATGTCGTCAACACTCAATTTTTCTTTGCCTGGTAGCAATGATACATTCGGCATACGCTGAAACTGTACATCGCTCCAGCTTTGTGAGTAGCAACAACCCTGCGATTCGTTCAGGCCCAGTATATGTGCCTGGTCGCGTATAGCCTGAAAATTAACCAGCACACCATCTTTTATAATTTCCCATTCTTTTGTCTTAACCCCTTCATCATCGTAACCCACATGGCCCAGAGAGCCCGGTTGCAATTTATCGGCATGAATGTTAACCAGCTTGCTACCAAACTGAAATTTATTCGATTTTAATTTTTCCATGCTTAAAAAACTGGTACCGGCATAGTTGGCTTCGTACCCTAATACCCGGTCAAGTTCCGTTGGGTGAGCTACTGATTCATGAATGGTTAACCATAAGTGCGAAGGATCAAGTACCAGGTCGTATTTACCTGGCTCTACCGATTTTGCTTTCAGCTTCTGATCAACATCAGCCGTTGCTGCCTTAACATCCTCCATCATATCGTACCGGTCTTTATACCGGGTAACAATACCGGTTACTTTCTGGTCATTAGTAGGTACGAGGTATTCATATCCCATGCCCACAGGGCTGCTGAATGACCGGCGTGTTTCGAACTTTCCGGTAGCTTTATCAATTTTGGTAACTACAAAGTTGGGATAGAGACGATGCACATCCTGGTCTATGTAAGATCCATCGGTTGACGCAAAATATTTCTGCTCGTTTACCGCAAGAATTGCTGAGTTTACAAAGCTGGCACCGCCATCCATTGCAAGTGCATTAACGCCAAGCAATAAATCCACTTTATCTTTTACCGGAACTGTAAAGCTATTGGTGGTGATGGGTGTTTTCCAACTAACCTCACCATAACCTTTTTGAGGGGCAAGTTGAACGGTATTGGCCTGTATTTTAGCATTGGCTTTTGCTACGGCCACTGCACGTTCTGCAGTCTTGGCAATCTCTTCTTTATTTACATTATTGGATGCTGCAAATCCCCAGCAACCATTGGCAATAACTCTGATACCTACACCAAAGCTTTCGGTATTGGCAATATTTTGTACTCTTTTTTCGCGGGTGATGATGAACTGGTTGAGGTACCTGCCGATGCGTACATCCGCATAAGTAGCACCCTTGCTTCGGGCTGCATTTAAAGCCACATCAGCCAGTTGCTTTTTAAGGGTTACATCCATTCCATCGTTCAAAGCCTGTAATGGATCAATTGATTTTGCAAATAAGCCAAAATCGGGTAACACAATAGCGCCAAGGCTCATTGCTGAGAGGTGTAAAAAGTCTTTTCTTTTCAAAATGTTGCCCTATCGGGTGATTAGTTTCAACTGGCAATCTATTCAAATTATTTAATGATAAACGTAGGCAGATTGAATTTTTACGGTAAAATGGCAATTAAAACCGGGAAAAAAAATTATAAAAAACTGAACCGAAAATCTATTCAAAATTATGACTGACCTTAAAAAGCGAAGTACACAATTGAACTCACTTTAATAAAGGCAATAAACAAAAGGTAAACAACCAACGATCTATGGCTGATGTTCATGGTAGTTCTCCCGGATAAACCAATCCTATTTGCCTTCTTACTTCAGTCATCACTTCCTGCACGATGATGCTACTGGCATGAGGTACTATGTTGCTTTCAATTTTACCTGCTGCTATGCAATCGGTAGCGTGTTGAATTTCATAATTATATCCTTTAGTAGTTCTTTCGTCTGAGTATTTTTCAACCATGTTATGATGATCGTCATAGAGTATTGCAGTAGTAGCTTTAAAGAATTCCGGTATTTCTATATAGCCCTTATCGCCATAAATAAAGGCCTTGTTGTTCATAATGTTTATCATGGAAGTATACAGTGAAGCTGTGACTTGCGAATAGTGTAAAATGATTCCTGTGCGCTCATCAACCCCGGTTTCGGTAAATACGGATGAAGCTACAATTTTAGAGGGTTTCGTTTTTGTTATCAAAGTTGATAAAGCAATAGGATACAC
>JANPPB010000722.1:0-9623 GCA_031428295.1 Segetibacter sp.
TTTGATTTTAATGTGGTGATCAGAAGTATCCTTTATAATTCCAGTAACCATTTCCTCTCATACCAGGTAGGTGGAGGTATTACCAGCAATAGTATTGCAGAATTGGAGTACGAAGAGTGTATGATGAAGGCAGTGGCAATAAGAAAGATATTTAGCAACTAATGCACACAAAAAATGCCGGTTATTGCCGGCATTTTTTGTGTGGTTCAATCGCTTTATAATATTGAGTTCACCGATTCTTCTAAAATTGATCTTTTCTTATTTTCAAAAACCATCATTTTATCAACTGGTAACCGAAGACTTGTAGGTTTTCCGGTGGATATCAATTTGTCAAACCCGGGATTAAGTTTATTAAAAGTAGTCACATCCAATCCTATAGTTTTTGAGAGAACCGAGCTAACATATTTGCCGCTAACGGTAACCGACATGGTTTTATTAAGTTCCTCCTCATTTAAACCTGAAATGGGTTTTAGACCAGCCAGGTTAACCTGGTAATTAGCAATTTGCAAAGCAGTCATAGTAGTTAAACCGCCGGTACCTTCAAAAACATAGTGCGTGCCAATAAAATTTTTTACATGGTTGCGGGTTTCGAGGGGAAGGTATTTTTGAAGAACCCAAAAATCGCGGCTTCCACTTTTCCTGATAGCCTGTCTCAAACGACCAGGTCCGCAGTTATAGGCTGCGATAACAAGCAACCAATCCTGGAAACTGCCATACAGCTCTTTCATAAACTTAGCTGCGGCATGGGTGCTCTTGTAATAGTTCCTTCTATCATCAACTTTACCATTTACGGTTAAGCCCAATCTTCGGGCCTCCGATGGCATTATTTGCCAGGGTCCGCCAGCGCCTACTGGCGAAAGTGCTCGTTGGTAAAGGGATGATTCAACCACACTCAGGTATTTTAATTCTATTGGAAGGCCATGCTGAGTAAGAATAACATCGAAAATGTCGAGATAGGGCTTACCCCAAACTTTCATTTTATTTAACCTGTTAGAGTTAGATTGTACAAAGTGCTGAACAAATTGAAAAGCTTGAGGATGGAGTAAATGACCGCCGGGATAGAGATTATCTGATTTTGAAGAGAATAAATTAGGAAAGTCATCCTTATCACTTCGTGTGGAATCTCGAACTGATTTTTTTAATTCATCGGTTAAACTGTTTGATGAAGGTGTAAATGAACTTTCTGCTAAAGCAAAAATTAAGAACAGACAACTTACCACCAATGTTTTTGTAAGCCGACGGAGCTTAGTCAAAGAAGTTACATTTTTCATGAGTTTACATTACGAATGTTAAGGAATCAATCGATTAATAATAGCCGATTGGTTTGGTTGTTTGACTTTTGTCGCCAGTAAAAGACCTAAACTTTATCTTTTAATTCCATCAGAATTTTTGAAAGACGGAGCAAATCTACCTCATTAAATTGAGAAGTCATTACCTGGAGGCCAAAGGGAAGGCCGGAAGAATGGGTGAAAAGAGGTAGAGAAATTGCAGGAATTCCTACAAGATTTGCATAAACTGTATAAATGTCGCCTAAAAACATTGCGATGGGATCATCATTTTTTTCCCCAATAGAAAAAGCAGGTGTAGGAACCGTTGGCAAAATGATTGCATCAAATTCAGCAAAAATTTTCCTGGTATTTTTTGTAAGTAAGTTCCTGACTTTCTGTGCCTTAGTAAAATAAGCATCGTAAAATCCACTACTCAGTACAAAGGTTCCCAGTAATATTCTGCGTTTAACTTCAGCACCAAAACCGGCATTTCTATTACTTTTATAAAAGTCAGTCAAATCTACTGATTGGTCATTTTGTCTGAATCCATATTTTACGCCATCATACCTTGAGAGGTTAGAACTTGCTTCAGCAGTTGTTAATACGTAATAGGTGGGCACTATATGTTCAAGCAGTTCAAAATCAATAGGTTGAACATTAAACTGGCTAAATGTTAATTTTTCTAAAAAAGCCCTGTACTGCTGAGCCATTTCAGGTTCTAAAGCCGGATGATCGAAAGCCTGCGGAAAATATCCAACCTTAAATCGTCCATGGTCTTTCGACATTTCATGTGAGTATAGGGGAGGAATTTTCTGGCTTACCGTACTGTCGTATTCATCAGGCCCCGCAATAACTTCAAGTGTTAGTGCTACGTCTTCAAGCGTAAAACCAAATATGCCAATCTGGTCAAAGCTGGATGCATAAGCTATCAATCCATGCCTGCTTACGCGACCATAAGAAGGTTTAAGTCCGATAATGCCACAAAAGTCTGCAGGTTGCCTTACGGATCCGCCTGTATCACTTCCAAGGCTCACCATACACATACCTGCTTGTACGGCAACTGCCGAACCTCCTGAAGATCCACCGGGTACTTTAGAGGGGTCCAAAGCATTTTTTACAGCGCCATAAGCAGAATTTTCGTTGCTGCTTCCCATTGCAAATTCATCACAATTATTTCGGCCAATAATTATGGCGCCCTCATCTAATAACTTTTGTGTTACTGTGGCATTGTAAATAGCCGTAAAGCCTTCTAATATTTTTGAGGAAGCAGAGAGATGATGGTTTTCGTAGCTGATAACATCCTTAAGGCCAACGATTACCCCAAACAATTTTCCGGGTAATTTTCCTTGATACAGTAGCTCATCCAATGCTGCAGCCCGGGCTAATGCTTCTTCCTCATAAACTTCCAGCCAGGCATTAAGTTGTTGATTGGCCGCTATGGTATGTATATAATGCCGAACGGCCTCCACGCAGGTGGTTTGGCCGTTCGTTAATAGTTGATGATAGTTATGTATTGAGGTAAAACTAAACAACAGTTAATTATTGCTTCACAAAATTAAGGTTGAGTAGAAGTACTTGCCTGGGAAGTTTGTTTTACTTCCTTTTCAGTTAAACCATTCTCTATTTCTTTCTTTACGTTGTCTTTTGCATCGTTAAATTCACGAATGCCCTTACCAAGGCCACGCATAAATTCAGGTATTTTACGACCTCCGAAGAGAATTAAAACTGCAAGAACTATTAAAATCCATTCGCTTCCTCCTGGCATTCCGATAAACAATTTGGTTAACATCAGATGAAATTTTAGAATTCAAAAATAAGCGTAATCAAACACTTTTGGGATAGTAAAGATAACTACGTGTAAAGTATATAAACAGATTTAAGTAAAAAAAAACGGAAACTTTAGGGTTCCGTTTTAAAAGTATTTTCAGGCTGCTATTAATATCTTTTCTCTTTAATCCTTGCGCTCTTACCACTTCTTTCGCGTAAGTAAAACAGCTTGGCTCTACGTACTTTACCTACTTTGTGAAGCAGTATAGAGTCAATATTTGGAGAGTTTACAGGAAAAAGTCTTTCTACACCCACACCGTCCGATATTTTTCTGACAGTAAAAGTTGCAGTAGCACCCTGGCCCTGGCGTTTAATAACATCCCCTTTAAAAGACTGGATCCTTTCTTTATTACCTTCTATAATTTTGTAATTAACGGTAATATTGTCTCCAGCTTTAAATTTTGGAACAACTTTGTTTGCAGTTAACTGCTCGTGCACAAAAGCTACAGCATTCATATCAATTATTTTTGCGGAGTGCAAATGTAGCAGTAAAAGGCTTAAAAAGTAAAATTAGTACAGATAATTTATAAAAATTATTGGTTAACGAGATAGTGTGGACCATTGTTAACCGAAAAATTTTGTATCAAAGGCGGCATTGTCCTGAAATATTCTACCACTGCTTTTTTCTCCCCGGTGTTTTTGTAATAATTATCAAGAATAAGAATTCCTCCCTGCACAATCCTTGGAAATAAAAATTCCAGCGCATTGGTGGTTCCATCATAATCGTCCAGGTCAATGTGAAGCATGGCAATCTTTAGTTCCGGATTTTCAATAAGGTAATCCGGAATAGAATCCGAAACATTACCCGGTACAAAATCAACATAATTTATGTGCCCTTTATCAATCAAAGTTTTTTGGAGTTGGCGTGTGTGGGCTTCATAGTTATGAGTTCTAACCATAACAGTAATCTCCCCGCTTTCGCTAACCTCTTCTACAAAAAAGGGTTGCGATTTTTGAAAGGCTATCATTTTTTGCTGCTGGTTTCGGTCTGTTATTTCTTTAAACATGGCAAAATGATTAAAGCCATCCTCTGAAGTAACACCGCATTTTACGATTGCTCCATTTATATTTTTTACTTTTTTAAAAAGCTCGTAATGAGCTATGAGTTTGCCAGATGCCTTTTGAGGGGCATTGCCTGATAAGAGAACATCCACTTCGAAGGGAAAAGAGACGAAAGACTTCATGACGCAATTGTTTGCAAGGTTTACAAATTAACAACCGGTGCTCCAGAGAAATTGGTGAGGTCTAACTAAAAATATTGGATTTTAAAATTGCTGAAAGATGTGGCCGTTTAAGGCGAAATTTCATAAACTATTAGACATACTATTTACTTAATTAGGTTGCAACACGTAAAAGAAAATAGATAACTATCAGGGTTTTATGAAGCCACTGGAGTGGAAACACTATTTGTGAAGCAGTAGTTTCTTTGGTTTGTATAGTAAAATCCTCTTTTTAAAAGTTTAAAGGCTGAAAATCATTGTAAATTGAGGTAAGGGTTGGTATAATCGACTGTTCAATTTATATACTCTGCAAACGGTATTTTTTATGACTTGAAGGCTGAGACAATTATGCTTTATTATTGGTTTCTAAAATAGCATAAAACAAAAAAGGAGCTGCATTTGCAGCCCCTTTATAGAAAAAAAGTAATGAGTTACCTGGCTATGTTTATGGCTCTTTTTTCCCGTATTACAGTAACCTTTATCTGACCCGGATAAGTCATTTCCGTTTGAATTTTTTGTGCAATCTCAAAGCTAAGTCTATCACTATCTCCATCCGTTACTTTATCAGCCTCCACTATAACCCGCAATTCTCTTCCGGCCTGTATGGCATAAGCTTTTTCTACTCCGGGATAGGCGCAGGCAAGCGTTTCAAGTTCTTTAATGCGTTGCAAATACTGCTGCATGATTTCGCGGCGGGCACCTGGGCGGGCACCGCTAATAGCATCGCAAGCTTGTATAATGGGTGAAATCACATATTGCATTTCCATCTCGTCGTGGTGTGCACCGATGGCATTAACCACCGCAGGGTTTTCTCCATACTTCTCGGCCAGTTTTGCACCTAAAAGTGCATGGCTCAATTCCGTTTCTTCATCAGGCACCTTACCAATATCGTGTAGTAATCCTGCACGTTTAGCCAGCTTTGGATTCATACCCAGCTCTCCTGCCATTAACGCACAAAGGTTGGCAACCTCCCTGCTATGCATCAATAGGTTTTGACCATAAGAGGAGCGGAAGCGCATTTTTCCAACAATCCTTACAAGTTCTTTATGTAAACCATGAATACCTAATTCGATAACGGTGCGCTCACCAATTTCCATGATCTGTTCTTCAATCTGCTTACGGGTTTTCTCAACCACTTCTTCAATACGTGCAGGGTGAATACGGCCATCGGAAATAAGTCTTTGCAAGCTTAAACGGGCAATTTCTCTACGGAGTGGGTCAAATGAGGAAAGCACAATTGCTTCGGGAGTGTCATCAACAATCAAATCAACACCTGTTGCAGCCTCAATAGCACGAATATTTCGGCCCTCGCGTCCAATAATCTGTCCTTTAATTTCATCCGATTCCAAATTAAAAACAGATATAGCGTTTTCAATGGCCTGTTCGGCCGCTGTACGTTGAATGGTTTGGATGATGATTTTACGGGCTTCTTTGTTTGCTTTCTGGCGGGCATCATCAATAATTTCCTGTTGTAAACCAATAGCTCTTGTTTGGGCCTCTTGTTTTAAACTTTCTACCAATTGATTTTTTGCCTCTTCTGCAGTTAAGCCGGAAATTTTTTCAAGGCGGCGAATATGCTCTTCCTGGTGCTTTTCAAGTTCGGTACGTTTTTGACTTACTACTTCAAGTTGTCTGTTTAAATTTTCTTTAATCGCATCGTTTTCTTTAAACTGTTTTTCGAGATTACTGTCTTTTTGATTGATCAGAACTTCTTTTTGCTTCAGGCGATTTTCAACTTCAGCGATTTTCCTGTTTTTTTCAAACACCTCTTTATCATGATCTGCCTTCAGTTGCACGTACTTTTCTTTTGCCTCAAGTATTTTTTCTTTCTTTAAGGTTTCAGTCTGTGTTTGGGCATCCGAAATTATTCTCTGTGCTTGTTGATCGGCATCTTCAAGTTGTTTTTTAGTGTCTTTTGCAAAAATAAATCTGCCCGCTATTACACCCGCAATCAATCCGACTACTCCTAAAATAATGGACATTATTGATATCTCCATGCTGTTGTTGGTTTTTTTAAATGGTTCAAAATCTCATCTCTTCCCGACCGTACAATATGCGAATCGGTTTATAGGTAAAGGTTGCGAAGATAATTATATTGACCGAGATAAATAACCATGGAAAGTGGGGTTAAGAAGGCAGAGAAAACCATGGTGATTAGGAAAAAACCAACTATTTCAATTGCATCCAGTTTTTTAAGCTACACCTGGCCGATTTTAGTTTAAGTTTGAAGCGCTGGATATAAATTTTAAAAGATGCATGAACCTAAGTTGAAATGAAGATTTTATTTCTGTAAACCTGCTTGAAAGAAATGCATCTTTTTTATTAAGGACCACATCTTAATTATTGTACTCTGCTACTCCAATTTCTTTGATGATCGACTTAAAGTTGATTCACATTTTTAACACATACAACCATCAAAGAAATGACAAGAAAAGTATTGCAAATAATTCTTATAGCCGGCCTTTTTGGTTCGTGCCACAAATCCCAGATGGTAGCCCCGGTTACCGAACTAACAGCCCCGGCAGAATTTAAAGACGCTCATATTTATGTTTCTTCAGTAACCCTGCTTAAAGCTACAGATGGCAACGTAATCTTTTCATTTACCACCCGCTACGAGAAGGGCATTTCTAAAATTGAAGTATTTAAGGGGAGCACAAAATCAAATCTTTGCTCGTTTTACCAAAAGGCCGTCAGTGGGGAATCGCATAGCCTGAAAACTTATGTAGCCCAGGATACCAACGATGGAAAAGAAATGAGCTATTACATGATTAAGTACAAGACCTTAGCGGGAGATTGGTCTTACTCATCTGTTTACGAGTTAAAGTTGAAATAACAACGGCTCAGCCTGCTTTAAGCACTTTGTCAATCATTTCTTCCATCCTGTTTATCTCAATCTCATTTTCCTGCGATAGCCAACCCGAGGAGGTTGGTTTTTGCAATTCGGTGGCAAACCAAAGCAGCACCATTGAAACGTAATCCTGCATATCTTTTCCTGAAAAATTGGTTTTGTATTCCACTATCTTTTCATTGATCAGTTTCATCGTTTTTCTTACTACTTCTTCGTCGGTAGCTGCAATTTTTAGCCTGTACGATCTGTCGGCGATAACTATATTAACCGGAATTAAGTTTTCAGGCATAGCTTTTAGTTTAATTGTTAAGCAGCGACAAGCACCGGTCAATTTCTTTTAGATGGGTATTAATCCTCTTCTCCAGTTCTTTTTTAGAATCAACATCCTTACCAATCCCTGACATATTCATGGTGGCAACCCTGGCTTCTAATCGGTCTATTACCTCCTGTTTTTTTTCAATTTGAGATAGCAGACCTGCATTTTCATTTTTTAGAGAACTGATGATTTTTTGTGAATCGCTATGTTGCCTCAATAATAATTGAAGCTTATTTCGTAGCTGTAATAAAGAGTCTTGTATGGCCATGCTTAAAAGTGAAAATTAATTCCTGATAACAGCGCCCAATTCGTTTTCAAAACTTTGAACCAGTTTTTTCATCATTTGATCCGTCTCAACATCAGTCAATGTTTTTTCATCGTCAAGAAAACTAAATGAAATAGCGAGTGATTTTTTGTCGGATCCAAGTTTCTCGCTTTCAAACACATCGAACAACTGCACATTGGTTAACTTTTGCAATTGTGTTTTTTTAACTGCTTTGGTTAGCTGCTCGTAGGTAATTTTTTTGTCGACTATTACTGCAAGATCACGTTGAACAGTGGGAAATCTTGAAACTTCTTTGTACTGTATCTTTTGATTTGCCACCATATTAAGTAGCGAACCCCAATCAATATCAATAAAAAATACCGGTTGTTTAATGCCGAAATATTCCAGATGCTTTTTGTTTACTTCTGCTACCTGTATAAACGTATGATTGTTTTCGAATCCCTGAAGCAATAAACTAAATGGCCCTGCTGAAGCAGGAATTAATTGAATGTTTTCAAAGCCACACAATGCCAACACTGCTTCTGCCACCCCTTTTGCCTGGTAAAAATCAACCGGGTTGGCTGTAATTTTCCAACTCTCTGTTCCCTTACCAGTCATATATAAACACAAATGCTCTTGCTCGGCATATTTGTTTTCTCCTTGTTGGTGATAGGTTTTACCCAGTTCGAAGAAAAGAAGGCTACTATTTTTCCGGTTTAAATTATAAGCAATCGCTTCCAGGCCGGTCTCCAACATGGAGGGCCTTAGCACGTCTAATTCAATACTCAGGTTATTAATCATCTTAACCGTACCAGCTAAAACGGGCTCAGAAAAATATTTACTGTTGGTGATAGAATTGGTAACAATCTCGCTAAACCCACGCCCAGCCAGGTATTGCGAAATCTTTTCTTTCAGTGATTCCTTCAAACTGTTTTCGTCGATAGATGGAGTAAAGGTCAGTGAGCCGGTTATTTCAACATTGTCCAAACCATCTACCCTTAATATTTCTTCAACAATATCGGCAGGTAAGCTAATATCGGGCTTGCTAAACGGCACAGCTATCCACAACTCATCTATTCCTTCTCTAATTATTTCAAAACCAAGGCTGGTGAGTATTTTTTTGATAGCGTCGGGATGATAGTTTTTACCACTTAACTTTTTAAGATAATGGTATTTAATACCCACCTGTGTCTTTTCAAGTGGAGTTGGGTATACATCAACTATTTCTGAGGATATAGTTCCACCAGCTATTTCTTTAATTAATAGCGCCGCTCTCTTCAATACATTTACCACATTCGATATGTCAACCCCTTTTTCGAACCGGGTTGCAGCCTCCGTACGTAAGCCATGCCTGAAAGAGGTTTTCCTTGTTGAAACCGGGCTAAACCAGGCACTCTCTAAAAATATATCGGTAGTAGTTGCTTTAACCCCACTTTTTAATCCTCCAAATACGCCGGCCAGGCACATGCCTGCTTCTTTATTACAAATCATCAAATCTTCGCTGCTCAGTTTTCTTTCTTTCTCATCGAGAGATACAAACAAACTCTCTTCGGCAAGGTTCTTAACAATTATCTCCCTGCCTGTAATAGCCGCCACATCAAATGCATGTAATGGTTGCCCGCTTTCGTTTAAAATAAAATTGGTGATGTCTACAATGTTGTTAATAGGGCGCTGGCCTATAGAGGTTAATTTGTTTTTCAACCACTCAGGGCTTTCTTTAACGGTAACACCACTTATAGTTAAAGAAAGCCCTGAGTGGTTGAAAAACAAATTAACCTCTATAGGCCAGCGCCCTATTAACAACATTGTAGATATCACCAATTTTATTTTAAACGAAAGCGGGCAACCATTACATGCATTTGATGTTGCGGCTATTACG
>JANPPB010000723.1:0-3987 GCA_031428295.1 Segetibacter sp.
GCTGCCGTGCTGTTTACTTAATCATTCTTTCTCTTTTTCAATTCTAACTGCTCAATATCTTCTATGTCCTTTGGTCGTGAATTAGCTTGTTTATCTGTTATCAAATCAGTATAGTTGATGAAAGGAATATCAACTCCTTCAAGTGTAACTACCTCTCTGTTATCAAAGCAAGACCTAAAGATTAATGGTGCTTTCTACCCGGGCAAAAAATCAAGAGTGAAATTCTCGCACTGGTATCTAAAAAAAGATTTTTTAGGATTAGGTGCTTGCTCCTCTTTAAATTCTCTAACGTCTTGTCCAAGTTCTTCCTAAGCGTTCAAAAGCTTAAAGTAATTCTCGTAAGTTGGATTATACCAAAAGCTGTGTTCAAGCACATATTTAACATTTGCATTTAAAATCTCTTATAACTCAACCAGTCTTACCGCCATCACTGGAAGGCTGCAAACAATAATGGCTCACATTGAAAGGACACATATTTTTGTATAAATGATTGCAATGGGTATCAGCAAAGAAGTTCAACAAACCAATTTTAGAAGCGAGAACCACAAGGCTATGGTGAACCTTATTTTTTCGTCGAACTGGTTAATCGAAAGAATAAAAAAATTTCTTGAAAAAGAAGACATCACCCACCAGCAATACAACATTCTCAGGATTTTAAAGGGAAGTGGCATGCCACTTAGCACGTTGCAAATAAGGGAGCGGATGATTGACAAAATGAGTGATACCAGCAGAATTGTAGAGCGGTTATTAAAAAAAGACCTGGCGCATAAAGTTGTCTGCATTCACGATAAAAGATTGGTAGATGTAACCATTACCAATAAAGGCTTGTCGCTTTTGGACAGGCTTGAAACAAATATTGCCGAAATGGATAGCCTGGTTGCCGGTCTTAAAGTAGAGGAAGCGCAGGCCTTAAATGAATTGTTAGATAAAATGAGGGAAAAGGCACCAGTGGCTTCCTGAATAAAAATGAGAAGGATCTATGAAAAAGCTGTTGGCTGGTATAATAGTGTTGTTTTGGTTATTTAATGCGAAAGCACAAAAATCCCCTCAATACGAATTTAGAGGTGTATGGATTGCTACTGTTGAAAATATAGATTGGCCAAGCAAAAAAGGCTTGCCTTCTAACCAACAAAAAGAAGAGTTCATAAAAATTCTGGACATGCACAAACGCAACGGTATGAATGCTGTTGTTATGCAGATACGTCCCGTAACTGATGCGTTTTATCCCAGCCAATACGAGCCCTGGAGCGAATATCTTACCGGTCAGCAGGGCTTACCACCGTCTCCTTATTACGATCCGCTGGCATTTATGATTGAGGAAACACACAAGCGGGGAATGGAGTTTCATGCCTGGCTTAATCCATATCGTGCGGTCTTTAATATTAATACCTCTTCCATTTCTCCCACCCACGTTTCGCGTTTGTTTCCTAAATGGTTTGTTATCTATGGAGGAAAAAAATATTTTGACCCCGGCGTACCAGAGGCAAGAGAACATGTAACAAGAGTTATTAAAGACATTGTTGGGCGTTACGACCTGGATGCTATTCATTTCGATGATTATTTCTACCCTTATCGAATACCGGGTAAAGAGTTTCCTGACTATGCAAGTTTTACCAAATATGGCAATGGTATGGATAAAGAAGACTGGCGTCGCAGCAATGTTGACTCCATCATAAAAATGTTGCATAATACCATACGCTCAGTAAACCCGAGGGTAAAGTTTGGCATCAGCCCGTTTGGTGTTTGGCGCAATAGTAATAAAGATGCAATGGGCAGTAACACCACTGCCGGTCAAACCAATTACGACGATTTGTATGCTGATATTTTGCTATGGCTTCGTAATGGTTGGATTGATTATGTTGCTCCGCAATTGTATTGGGAGATTGGGCATAAAGTTGTTGACTATAATATTTTGCTCAACTGGTGGGCTAATAATACATACGGAAGACAGCTTTTTATAGGCCATGGAATTTATAGATTTAATGAGCCAAAAAGCATAGCATGGCACAGGCGAAATGAAATTCCAAATCAGATAAAGGCATTAAGACAAAACCTCTTTGTACAGGGGAGTATTTATTTTAGCAGCAAAACTTTTACCACCAATCCCAATGGCTGGAGCGATAGTTTACGCAACAATTATTACCGCTACCCGGCCCTTGTACCACCCATGAGTTGGATAGACAGCATTGCACCGTTAAAGCCCATAGCAGAAAGGCTGGGTAAAAATAGATACCGCATCATGTATCGTGGTGCAGAGCCTATAAAAGAATTTGCTTTGTATACACTACCGGGCGGACAGCCAGCTATAATGAGCAATGCCACTTTAATAAAAGAGTATGTAGAAGATAAAGTGCTTGAATTAAACACCACCACAATTGATGTTAGCGATAACGATAGAATCTTTATTGCTGTAGTGGATCGCAATAACAATGTAAGTGAGTGGGTAGAGTTGAGGTAGAAAGACAAGGATTTTACTTTCTGAGTATCGTTCAGGAATTTGCATTAGATTGATTCAATAGAAGCTGTTTGGAGCCTCTAATCTTCATTCCTGTTAAAACCCGGTTTAATGCTCAACGTTCTAAAATCAATTTGTAATTTTAATAATAACATTTTGAATATGAGTACTGCTGTTATTAATCCGCCCTTAAGCAATTTACAAGTTGAAATGCTAAAGCTGTTCGCAAATGATATACCTGAAGAAAACCTTAAGGAGGTAAAGAGTTTAATCGCCAAATATTTATTAGAAAAAGCTCGGGATAAAGCTGATGAAGTCTGGGTAAAAAAAGGCTATACTAACGAAACCTTTGAAAGGCTTTTAAATGAATAAAAACAACCCGCTCAAAGTTGTTTTAGACACCAATGCTCTGCTTAGAACGATTGCAAGAACCTCAATGCATAAAAACGTATTAGATAGACTATTCGACAATCAATTTGAATTATTTGTAAGCACAGAAATCCTCTTTGAATATGAAGAAAAGATTGCTCAAATTTTTACGCAACAAACTGCTGAACTCATAGTTGGGGCCTTCTCTCTTTTAAAGAATGTAGAGCAAACAAACATCTATTATAATTTGAATCTTATCAGCCAGGATCAGGATGATAATAAATTTGTTGATTGTGCTTTTGCAGCAAATGCGCATTTTTTAGTTACTGACGATAAGCACTATAACATTTTAAAATCAGTGACTTTTCCTAAAATCAATATTATCTCCCTGGCTGATTTTTCAGCGTTACTTGAAACAACCTGGCTATAGAACATTTGGGGCAATAGTTTTGTAATTGCGCTTAAGGTTTGCTACAAACACAAATCTTCTAACTTTACACCCTGTATTAGTCCAACTATAAAATTTTATATATGCCAGGTTTTGAATTTTGGGGCGATGAAGAACGCAAAGAAGTAAACGATGTGCTGGAAACCGGAATTTTAATGCGCTACGGATTTGATGGGCCACGCAAGGGAATCTGGAAAGCCAATGAACTGGAAAAAGCAGTTTGTAACACTTTTGGAACTAAATATGCTCAGTTAACCAGCAGCGGAACTGCAGCCTTAACCACAGCAATGGTTGCCCTAAATATAGGTGCGGGTGATGAGGTGATTATGCCCACCTTCACTTTTGTTGCAAGCTTCGAAGCTGTGCTCAGCATAGGTGCCATTCCTGTTTTGGTTGATATAAACGAGACCCTTACTCTTGACCCCGAGGCTGTTAAAGCTGCCATTACTCCACGCACCAAATGCATAATGCCGGTGCACATGTGCGGCAGCATGGCCGACCTGGATGCATTAAAATTAATTTGCGAAGAAAACGATCTGATTTTGTTAGAGGATGCCTGCCAGGCTATAGGTGGAACTTACAAAGGCAAAAAATTAGGCACCATTGGCCATGCAGGTACTTTTAGTTTCGACTTTGTTAAGACCATAACCTGCGGCGAAGGTGGCGTGGTAATGACGGACAGCGAGGATATTTATACAAAATGCGATGGTTACAC
>JANPPB010000724.1:0-1814 GCA_031428295.1 Segetibacter sp.
TCGCGAAGCAAGGCAGTCCTACAAGCTCGATCTTGCTATAAACGGGCAATACCAAATAGAATTATTTTCGTTCCCGGAGTATAAAGAACGAAATTCTTTTCCTGAATCTAAAGGGTTACGGCATTTGGCTTTTGAGGTGGACGATGTTGATGCCTCGGTTATTGAATTACGCAGCAAAGGTGTGGATGTGCAGGATGTACGCATTGATGAAATAACAGGTAAACGCTTTGCCTTTTTTTACGATCCAAATGGCCAGCCTCTGGAAGTTTATGAAAGTTAAAGCCGGAAGTAAATGAACCTCCGGGTGGGTTGATTAAAATTTTGAAAGAAGGATAGGCCTCTAATTTTTGTATCAGCACCTGGCTAGTTCAGAACATCTTACGCCGCGTATAGAAAAGTAAAATAGAAGTACTTAGGGTCTGCTCACAAACTCTGCGTAAATTTTATCTGCCAAAATAGAAGTGATGCAAACTATTCGTATATGACTCGGCAAGTTGCTTTTGTATGTTTGTTTCTAATGCTTGATTGTAGTTTGGCCTCACATGCCTGTTAATATTCATACCGGAATGGTGCAGCGCACCTAAAATATTTGTAGAATCACATCACATTTTATGATTGCATTTGTAGGTGCAGCGCACCGAAATATTATTTGTACGTTTTGCATTTTCAAGAAACTCAAAACATAAACTTCTTTAAAATCAATTGAATTTTTCTTAAGGAATTCTACCTAACAGCAAATACAAGGTGGAAATGCGATTAAACTTAGGGTTTTGCCATAAACATATATTACGGTGCGCTGCACCTTTAAAAATCAATATATTAAATTCAGTCTACAAATATTGAGGTGCTCTGCACCTGCTGCTGTACAATGTATTATCAACGATTTGAACCGTTCACAACTGTATCCTTTTTCATGGCAACTCCTAACAACGATACACCCCCCTAAGGGCAGAATTCATTCTTAGACTTAAAACGGACTGCACTACATTCATCTCAGGGCAATAGTTAAAATAATTTAACCCAACAATTGGCAAACGTGAGCGCTTGATTAAAGGGTGTCTTAAAACTCGCATAATGCCAGTTGGCTAAAAAATAAATCTACAGGTGTGATGCACGTATTGTAACACCTTTGCGGGGTTTAAAATGCATCTATAATCATTTGATATAGTCATAAATACTGGCAGGAAAGGATTTCAGAGTAATTGAGCAGACGCTACTCAGTTGAATGGAGCGTCGCCACTAAAGTTCAATCAGGGTAAGGCTTTCGCTGGGCTCCAAAGAAAAAAATACCTTATAAAACTGCTTATATGTTTTAAAATCATTTTGGTTCAGGAACCAGTAACACCGCATCAGCAACTATAACTCCATCCGCATTTTTATTGGATATTTCAACATAAGCTTTCGGGTCTTTCCTAAAACAATATACACCCAAATCAATCCATTCGCCTGAGGTTTGCCCTTCCACTTTTAGGGTTGCAGTTTCAATAAAGCGTTCTGTTTTGCTACTTCCGTCAAAGATTGTTACAGCAGTTTTTGAAGATGCATTCGCAACTTTTGGCAAGTAAACGTACACATGATATTTGCCCGGCTTGGTAATCGAAGGCATAAACTGTACAGATTTATACGGCTTTCCTTTGCTGTCATCAGTAAACATGGAAGGTCCATAAGCACCTCTCTTGTCAGCTTTCCAGTCGCCTTTTATTGTAACAAACTTACTGTCATTATCTATTAGCAGGTCTCCCTCACTTCCATCGGCCAAAGGGTTTGTTTTTAGTATCTGTTGTAGTTGTTTTACATCTACCTGTTGCACCGAA
>JANPPB010000725.1:0-2497 GCA_031428295.1 Segetibacter sp.
GTTAAACGCTTAACTATTTAATACTTGGTTTGCATTTATTGCAAGCATACCATGCTCGGTTTCTATCGATTGATATGACTTTGAGGCAACTATTTTGAAGTGCTCTTTTTCATTTTAATTACTTTTAAACCCAAATTTTAAAACTGGCTTCTTATGGATGATGCACAATTTGATTTTGCAATAGTTGGCCTGGGTGTTATGGGTAGTAACCTTTTATTAAACCTGGCCGATCATGGTTATGCTGTACTGGGGTACGACAATAATCCCAACAAAACTACTGCTCTTGAAAAGCAGGCATTGGCCAACACAAAAGTAAAAGGGGTTAACACTGTACACGAGTTGGTTCAACTTTTAAAAGTGCCCAGAAAGATCATGATGCTGGTACCTGCAGGCAAACCTGTGGATGATGTGATTAACAATCTTTCAGCCTTTGTTGAGCCTGGTGATATTATACTTGATGGCGGAAATTCTCATTTTACTGACACATTAAGAAGAGTGGAAACTTGTAAAGAAAAAGGACTTCACTTTATGGGTGTTGGTATTTCAGGCGGAGAAGAAGGCGCCCGAATAGGTCCGAGCATTATGCCCGGTGGCAACATGGAGGCTTATCAATACCTGCGTCCACTGTTTGAATCTATAGCTGCAAAAGTTAAGGGTGTGCCTTGTGTTGACTATTTAGGCAAGGGAGGCGCAGGCCATTATGTCAAGATGGTTCACAATGGAATAGAGTACTCAATTATGGAACTTATTTGTGAGTGTTACGATGTATTGAAACATGTTGCCGGCCTTACAAACGAAGAACTTTTTACCGTGTTTGACAATTGGAATAAAGGTGACCTGCAATCGTTTTTGGTTGAGATTACATCTTATATATTTCTTCAGAAAGACGAAGAAACCGGGCAACATGTGGTTGACCAGATACTTGATAAAGCAGGGGCTAAAGGCACCGGTAAATGGACATCGCAGGATGCTTTAAATATTGCAGTACCCATACCTTCTATTGATAGTGCAGTTACCATGCGTAACATCTCATCTTTAAAAACACAAAGAATAGAAGCAGCCAAATTATATTCTAAACAAGTGGCACCTCAAACAACTGATAAACAAGCATGGATCAACAACGTACACGATGCTTTACTGTTTGGAATACTCATGAGCTATACACAAGGTTTGGCCATGTTACAGGTAGCATCTAAAGAGCTTAACATGGATATCCCCATCCGGAAAGTAGTAAATGTATGGAAGGGTGGATGCATCATCCGTTCATCGTTACTTGCCTTGTTCGATAATGTATTTGAAGATGACCAGGACCTTCCCAATTTATTGTTGCATCCATCAATTGCTACATTAATCCAGCGGTCGCAGCAAGGCGCCAGGAAGGTTATTGTTGAAGCAGTAACCCGGGGCATTCCTGTTGGCGGACTGATGGCGTCATTAAACTATTTTGATGCATACACTACGGAGCGGCTACCCACCAACCTGCTGCAGGCTCAACGTGATTTTTTTGGCGCTCATACATACGAAAGGTCCGACAAGCCAGGCATCTTTCATACCCTATGGCATAAATAATAAATAACATTAAAGCCCTTCTCATAACTGTGATTTACCATCCCTTTGTGTAAAGACAACGCTTAATCAACCGCAGGTTTAATACAAAATAAATGAAAGCGAAAGAACCCATTGCCCCTACCCTTTTGTTCATATTTGGAGGAAGTGGCGACCTTAATCACCGCAAACTTACCCCGGCACTATACAATCTTTTTATTGACGGGTTAATGCCCGAACATTTTACTATTTATGGATTGGGCAGAACCAGGTACGTTGATAAAACTTACCGCGATTTCCTGCTCAAAGGCATACAGGAATTTTCGAGGCGAAAAGGCGAAAAGGGAAGCAAATGGAAAGACTTTACCAAACATATTGCCTACCTGACTTTTGATGCAGATGATTCAAAAAGTTATAATAAGATCGATAAGATTGTTGCTGAGAAGACGGCAGAATATAAGAAGGTTCCGAACATGCTATTTTATATGGCGGTTGCGCCGCAACTGGTACCGGGCATAGCACAAAAACTGGCTAACTTAAAATTATGCAGCAACGAAAGTTCCATCCGTTTGGTTATTGAAAAACCATTTGGTCATAACCTGGAAAATGCCAAAGAGTTGAACCACCTGCTAACTTCTTACTTTAAAGAAGAACAACTTTTTAGAATAGACCACTACCTCGGTAAAGAGACTGTTCAAAATATATTGGTGCTTCGTTTTGCAAATGCATTGTTTGAGCCAACGTGGAACCGGTTTTATATTGACCATGTGCAGATAACCGTTTCTGAAACCGTTGGAGTAGAAGGCCGGGGCAACTATTACGATACTTCAGGTGCATTGCGCGACATGGTGCAAAACCATATTCTGCAACTCATTTGCATGATAGCTATGGAGCCACCGGGATCGTTTAAACCAGATGAGATCCGTAATAAAAAAGTGGATGTTTTAAATGC
>JANPPB010000726.1:0-2305 GCA_031428295.1 Segetibacter sp.
TATTTTTTATATCCGTATTGCCTGAAGCCATTTTAGTTGCATCTGCTTCTGATACAGTTTCATAAGTAACCTTAAAATTAACTTTGTACTTCACACCGTCAACAGTCACTTTTCCGTGAGCTCCATTCCATTGTGCTGCAATACCTGTTGCAATTTTATTTGAAAGCTTGGTTTCTGCTTTGCCTCCATAAAAAACAAGATGCTGACTTACTGTTATCGTTTTATTTTTCTTGTCTATTACCGGCTCTCCTGATTGTCCGTCTGGATCTATGATATTTATTGGATTATTATCCATCGCACAGTATGGCGACTGCCAAGCGAACTTACTTGCTAATGGGTCTATTGCCATCCAACGCATGATTTGGTTATCATACATTCTTGCACCGAAGTCTAACCATTCTAATCCACTGCCATCAGAGAACTCTTGTCGTTGTTCTTCTTTACCGTTGAACTTAAATTTATTGGTAGGATTTCCGAATGACAATGCTTTGCTTGATATGCCACTCATAACTAAACCGAACGGATAGTAATGCGTCTCTTCAAGTATAGGCCCAGGCTTATGAATTACCTGTAAGTTATCAAAGAACACCTCCAGCTTACTCTCGTTGCTGACGTAAACAAATATATAGCCATTTTTTGGTGCTGTTATATTTTGCAAAACAGGGTCCAAAATCCAATGATCTTTTACGGAGCCACTGATTCCCACTCTGCTGGCACTGCCACCTGCAAACTTAAATTGTTCATCTAAAAATATATAGTTGATATAAGCCTTAGGTATGGTAGTGGTTTCTCCATTTGCACCTCTGAAGAAAGATGAGGGTACCATGCCCGTATTTAAGGTGGTTAACTGACTTGCTGAAAGACCCTTTGCTCCTATACCATTAGCAGGCGCTGTTAACAAGCTAGTCATTAATGTAAAGAGATCAAGTAAAGTTGAATTAGCATTATTGACAGTTCCCGTATTCGAAAAATAAGATTTTCCAAGAATATCAATCTTATCTCCTGCCATTACTTTAATAATAAATTCCAACCCCGTTTTATTAGATGTAGCATTGAGCTTGTATAAGTTTGCGCTGCCTGTTGTTTGTACAGGGACAACCCCGATTGGATAGTTTGGATTTGGCAATGCCGGAGGTATATTATTGTGATTATAGTACAATTTAGTATTGGCTACTGTTTCTTCAGGTGGTGCCCAAGAGGTTATAGAAGTTTCGAGAGTAACTTTTGTATTATCAATACTGTAAAACCTTTTTTCGTGATTTACCATGCTGTTGACTTGGGCACCAGTTGGGCTATAGGTTCCCTCAAGCGTAGCCGCCGGATAATAAATTGTTTGCTGCTCTTCAGTTAAAACCATTCGTACATTGCCCAGATGATCTTTAAGCATGTAATCATATTCCAGCGTGTAATTATCAGGCTTAAATCTGATCCTGCCTTCTTCATGGGCTATCAGTTGTAAGCGGTCGGTATAATCTACGGTTGCCGCATTGTTATCAGTTTTACTCTCGTAAATAGCCCCACCTAAATATGTAGTGGTAGTACCCCCGTTGTTCGAGGTGTTCCTAAGGGCACCTCGAACTTAAGATAACTGCGGTTCTTAGAACAACTAGCTTTGAAAAAGCCACAAAAAGCTAAATTGTTTTGAACTGTTAGTGGTTGGTGCCGCGTTCAAAAAAGCTACGTTGGCTTTTACAAAGGCACGAGGTCGGAGACTTCAATCTATCTCCTATTCAAGGTCTCGCTGCGCTAAGACCTTGAACAACCTTCGGTTATTGCCATGTCCGGCGCACTAAAAAAACCGCCTCCTGCGGGGAGACGGCCTTGAATAATATTTATATGATTGAGCAGGCTATTCAATCACTTCAATATCTTTTTTATATTTCGCTTTGTTGAACACAAATGTTGCATCAGGTATGGCGACATTGGTTTTAATATTTTTTAAAGTAAACTCAATAGTATTGCTGCTTTTGTCTAACACTTTTGCCTTAGTAATCTGCATTTTTGCCTTGTCAACAAACACATTAACTTTCTGAAAATTCTTTCTGTTATCTACGGGTGTCATTTGTATTTCGTGGTAAGCACCAACTGATGAAACGAGCTTGTACGTAAAATCTTTATCGTAAAAATTACTTAATAGCTTTTGGGGTGTTAAGGCCTGGTCGTTCTCCCCAACCATTGTTACCGTAACCTCGTTGGTACCGTTGTAATTCCAGGTTTTGACGCCGTTGCTAAAAATTTCTACAGCGCCTTGCTTAATGTAATATTTGTCGCCCTTTAAAAATATCTGACCATTAACCGTGCTGTT
>JANPPB010000727.1:0-2995 GCA_031428295.1 Segetibacter sp.
ATGAATGCTTCAAAAAAATGGCCGGGCCCCGTGGTAACGGAGGTGGTGCCAGCAGGAGATTTTTGGGATGCTGAAGCTGAACACCAGGATTACCTTATAAAACACCCGGGGGGTTATACCTGTCACTTCGTTAGACCTGACTGGACTTTATAAAGAAGCCCCAAGGGTTGCTTTGTACTGCTGGAATATAGGTGATGCAACCCTTGTTCTTGCTGCGAATTGGCCATTCACGTTCATCAAATCTTTAACGAAAATAATTCCAGCCCTTTTTCCTTACCCTTTAACTCTACAACACCCAGGCTTTCGCTTTGCCATACTTTTAAATCAATGTTCTCCATAAAATCTTTGCTTACAATAAACTTTTGATTGAGCTCGCTGCATGCGCTCCTGATCCTTGCAGTGGTATTCATGGTATCGCCACTCATGGCAATATCCTTTTTAATTACGCCTATCTCACCTACAGTCACATCGCCCAGGTGAATACCCACTCTAAACTCTGGTATCGTGCCATCAAATTTTCGGCGGAAGCTTTCACTTTTAGTTTGTAAATTTTTTCGTGCTACAATCAAAGCATCCATGCATTTTCGGGTGTTCTTTGGTTCAAACATCCACGACACTACAATCTCATCACCCACATACTGGTATATACTTCCACCATATTCAATAAGTGCGTTCGAAATCTGGTAAATAAACTCCCGTATAAATTTAAAGTATTGCTGATGGCCCAGTTTTTCAGCAATAGGTGTAGAGTCTTTCAAATCAAGAAACATCACAATCCGCTTTTCAACTTTTGGCTCCAGGTAACGGCCCAGCATAATGTCCATAAACACCCCGGGCGAATACTTTTCGTTTACCTCGATAATCAACTGGGTAAGCACAAACAACAACATCCAGTATACTATTTTTTGCAACAGCCATTGGGGCTGAAAAGCATCCTCTCCGTACAACTGAAAAGCCTCGCCTATTGTTAATTTTTGTATGATGATGATGTGCGCCGCATGAATGATGAAGTTTACAATATAGGCTGCACCTAAGAGTATGGCACTACGTAGTAAAAAGCTTAACCATAATGACAGTCCTATAAATAATTTTTTAAGGCGGAATACCAGCAAAATATTGATGAGGGCGCTCATTAAAAAAACCAATATAGCCCGTAAGCCAATGGCCGTTTTAAGGCTGTAATAACTGGGCTCGCTACGGGTAAGAGAAATAATCAAATCAAGCAGTGTCCAAAAAATAGAAATATAAATAATGAGTTTAAAACGGTATTTATTTACAAACGAAAAAGTAAATTTTTTCTTTAAGCTTTTCATGGGTGTGCATTCAGGTAAGTATAGATTGATTGCTGTGCATTGACAGCATTTTCCGTGGGTTCGTGTGGCTTGGATTCTAACGCAGAAGTTAACTCAACCGACTTAGCTGTATCGGACCATTGAATTTCAAAATAATCAACCAGTTCTTTTTTCAATGTTACGTTTTTAATGGCTACACAAACTTCAATACGGTGGTATAAGTTTCTTGTCATCCAGTCCGCTGAGCCCATAATTACTTTTGCGGAGTCATCTTTACCAAAAATGAATAAACGGCTGTGTTCAAGGTATTGATCGACCAACCTTTTAATAGTTATGTTTTCACTCATACCCATAACGCCTGGCATCAGGCAACAAATACCCCGTACACACAAATTAATTTTTACACCCGCCTGGCTTGCCCGGTATAGCAAACTAATCATACCCGGCTCTTCCAGGTTATTTATTTTAATTCGCACCAAAGCTTCCCCGCCCAATAAAGCTTTTTTAATTTCGGTCTCCACCAATCTTTCAAACTTTTCCGTCATGTTAAATTGTGAGACCAAAAGCTTTTCAAACTTTGGTTTAGGCTTCTCATTTTCTTTTTTATCAGCCTGCAAATATTTAAATAGCTGCGTCAATTCTTCTATAATCGAAAGGTCTGTGGTCATTAGTAAATGATCGGTATAAAACTGGGCCGTTATTTCATTAAAATTTCCGGTACTCAGTATGGCATAGTTTAAAGCCTCCTTACCCGAACCTTTTTTTACCAGCGCTATTTTTGAATGCACTTTAATATGAGGTAAACTATAGATCATTTTTATGCCCGCCGCCTTCATTTCCCTGCTCCAACGTATATTATTTGCTTCGTCAAAGCGGGCTTTCAATTCAATAAACACGGTAACCTTTTTGCCATTTTTGGCTGCGCCAATTAATGCATTCACAATATGTGAGTCTGCTGCAACCCTGTAAAGTGTGATGTATATTTCGGTTACCTCAACATCAATTGCAGCCTGGTTAAAGAAGGATAAAACCGGATTGTAAGAATGATAGGGTAGGTGTAACAATAAATCCTGCTTGGCTAACACATTAAATATGTCGCCGCAATGCATGCCACCCACAATGTTTAAAGCCTTGCGTTTAGGGTATTTAAGGTTTTTATTAAAGGATGGGAAAGAAGACAAATCGCTCAGGTTATGGTAACGCCCCCCGGCAAACATCTCTTCAAATTGAAGATCGAAAACAGAAGCAAGAAACAACTGAACGTTGCGTGGCATGCCATCTTCGAACAAGAACCTTGAAGGAGGTCCAAACTCTCTCTTCTTCAACTGTTTTTCAATTTTATTCAACAGGTCATCACTGTATTCTTCATCCAGGTTTAATTCTGCATCGCGGTTAAATTTTATACTGTATACCCCCAAAATTTCAGACCCTGGAAACAGGCAAACCATGTTCTCCCTTATAATGTCATCTATAAAAATTACATACTCCTCATCGTTCAATGGCGAGAGTACAAAAAAGCGGGGTAATTTATTTGAGGGGATATTAATGACCGCATTACGAATGGTAACATGATCGCTGCTTTTAAGCGTTACTACAAAATACAGCCGGTTATTCTCCGGAATAAAGCGTTGTTCAAAATTTCCTTCAAGCAACAAGGGTTGTATAAACGACAATACATTCGATAGAAACAAGTCTCTAATTTC
>JANPPB010000728.1:0-1640 GCA_031428295.1 Segetibacter sp.
CCATTACCGCATTGTTTCAGGCAATATGTGTTAAGCTGTACAAACTGCGCAGTCAAAACCTAAATTTTATTACCTATCCAAGATTATTTATCAATGAGAATAAATGGCGGGCAAGCCGCTATGGCATAGATGGCACCATGATTGACTTTGGCAAGGAATCGGAAGTAAACACCCGGGTACTTATTTACGAACTGCTCGACTTTGTTGATGATGTAGTAGATCATTTGGGTAGCAGGCATGCCATATCGCATGTACATAAAATGATTGAAAGAGGAACCGGCGCGGACAGGCAACTTGCTGTTTATAACGAAACAAACAGCCTGGTAGATGTTATGGATTACATTCACAACCAATTTTTAACCACCGATTAAGGAGCATGACCACATCTATCCGTGTACCTGGCCAGACTAAATGGGTCAACTTATTTTTCTTATACTCATCTTTCATTTATTGAATAGCATTAAGCTTACTATAAAAAACTGGTTAAAAAAGCTGGCCAGGTTTTCTCCCTTTCCGCTCACAAAAAATGAGTACTACGACCGGTTAACAGAACGGATTATTGTTAAGACCTGCAATAAAAATTCGGTTTGTGTTGATGTGGGTGCTCACGATGGTAAAATCCTTTCACTTTTTATAAAGCATTGTCCACTTGCTATACATTATGCCTTTGAGCCATTACCGCATTTATTTAAATTATTGGTTCGAAAGTATGGAAGTGCCTGCAAGGTTTTTCAACTGGCATTGGGCAACAAAACAGGTGTTGCGCCATTCCATTGTATAGTGTCTAATACTGCCTACAGTGGCTTACGCCGCCGCCCTGATATGAAACATGAAATGGAAGATATTATTGAAGTAAAAATGGATTTGATGGATGATATCCTTCCACATAACATTTCTATAGCCTTAATTAAAATTGATGTTGAAGGTGGAGAATTAGCTGTGCTACTGGGCGCCAGAACAACTATTAAAACACACAAGCCTTATATACTTTTTGAGTTTGGCCAGGGTGGTTCGGATGCATTTGGTGTTACACACGAAAAAATCTATTCATTCTTTCAGGAAGCAGGATACGAAATCAGTTTACTTAAATCGTTTCTTTCCGGGAAACCTGCCCTCAGTATGGAGGCATTAAAGCATCACTACATCAGGGGTGATGAATACTTTTTTATTGCTGATCCAACCCATAGCTCAACCTCAGCCATCTCAACTTGAATTAAGATCGTAAAAAACAGAAGGAACGCGATTTCAACAACGCCCAAAAAACCGTTTTTAATTTTAATAGTATGTTTGCAGCAATGGAATTAAGTGAAAAGAAAATTGTTCGTATAGCGATCCTGGATTTGTACGAAGGGCTGGAAAACCAGGGCATGCGTTGCATAAGGCAGATTATTGATGACTGGGGAACACAACATGAATACGAGGTTAAAAGAGATGAATTTGAAGTTAGGCTTCAAAAACAAATACCCGATGCCAGCTACGATATTTATATTTCTTCGGGGGGGCCGGGCTCACCAATAGATAGTATTGGTTCGGATTGGGAACAGCTTTATTTTAATTGGCTCAGCAACATGGAGCAATGGAATAATGACCCGGAGCAAAACAGTAAAAAGCATGTGTTTTTTATATGCCATAGTTTTCAA
>JANPPB010000729.1:0-2714 GCA_031428295.1 Segetibacter sp.
TTAAGCTTTATACCCTTCTCCGCTAAGTTTGGTGGCGCAACCGGAAACTTTAATGCCCACCACATAGCATTTCCACAAAAAGACTGGTTAAAGTTAGGCGACCAATTTGTTGAAAACATACTGGGTTTACAACGCCTAAAGTTTACCACCCAAATTGAACACTACGATAACCTGTCAGCTTATTTTGATGGAATAAAAAGGATCAATAACATTCTTACGGACTTGTGCCGCGACATCTGGACTTACATCAGCAACGATTATTTTAAACAAAAAACCAAAAAGGGTGAGGTAGGCAGCAGCGCCATGCCACATAAAGTAAACCCAATAGATTTTGAAAACGCTGAGGGTAACCTGGGTATTGCTAATTCGTTTTTAGAACACTTTTCCTCAAAACTTCCCATTAGCAGACTGCAACGCGACTTGACGGACAGTACTGTTTTAAGAAACATTGGGGTGCCCATGGCCCATACCCTCATAGCTATAAAATCTATTGAGAAAGGCTTGCAGAAACTTGTGTTAAACGAAGTGAAGATTAAAGAAGATCTTGAAAATAACTGGGCTGTAGTAGCCGAAGCCATCCAAACCATATTACGCCGCGAAAAATATCCCAACCCTTATGAAGCATTGAAGGATTTGACAAGGGGAAAAACTTCCATAACCAAAAACGACATACAGGAATTTATCGCATCTTTAAAAATTAGTAGCCAGCTAAAAAAGGAATTGAAGCAAATAACACCTTCCAATTATGTAGGGGTTACACCTGTTTATTAAGATCGAACCATGCAAAATGAAGATTTTCATAGGGCTATATCTCCTTCAGCAAAACTCAAGAATCATATTTTTCCATAAATTTTAGAACGTTTAACCTATCTGTTGCCCAGATTCTTACCTTCGCGTTACTTTAAAAAAAGTTGTTAGCAAATTCTAAGCATAAAATACTTACATTTCAACCTTTCCTACAATTTTGATTACTTGTATTTAAAAAGGTGATTATTAAAAATTTTATTAAGCATGAAACTATCAAAATTTATTTTTGATCTTCCTCTAAACCTGATTGCTCAAAACCCGGCAAAGAAAAGAGAAGACAGCCGCATGATGGTTGTTCACAAGAAGACCGGACAAATAGAAAACAAACACTTTCGCGACATCGTTGATTATTTTGAGGATAAGGATTCCTTTGTAGTTAACAATACAAAAGTGTTTCCGGCAAGAATGTATGGTCGTAAAGAAAAAACAGGTGCCCTGGTTGAAGTGTTTTTATTACGTGAATTAAACAAAACCAATCGTTTATGGGACGTGATTGTAGAACCTGCCCGTAAAATAAGAGTAGGTAACAAAATTTACTTTGGCGATGCTGATGAACTGGTTGCAGAGGTAATTGACAATACTACCAGTCGTGGCAGAACCATTCGCTTTTTGTGGGAGGGTGAAGAAGAAGATTTTAAAAAGCAATTAGAGGCATTAGGAGAAACCCCGTTACCTGAATACATTAAGCGCAAGCCCGACGAGAACGACCGCGAACGCTACCAGACAGTATATGCAAAGCATGAAGGAGCTGTTGCAGCCCCTACGGCTGGTTTGCATTTTAGTAAAGAATTGATTAAGCGTTGCGAAATAAAAGGTATCCGCTTTGCAGAAATTACCGAGCATACAGGACTGGCCACTTTTAGAATTATTGATGTTGAAGACCTGCAGAAACACAAAATGGATGCGGAGTATTTTAAAATAGATGAAGATGCCGTGAAGTTGGTTAACAAAGCAAAACTAACCGGCCACCGCGTTTGTGCCATTGGTACCACAACCATGAGGGCTTTGGAGAGTAGCTATACAGCAGATAAGCTATTAAAAACCGGCGAAGGCTGGACCAACCATTTCATTCACCCTCCTTACGAGTTTAATGTGGCTGATGCGCTGGTAACCAATTTTCATTTGCCTAAGACAAGTTTGTTGATTATGACTGCATCTTTTGCAGGATACGACTTAACAATGGAAGCTTATAAAAAAGCAATTAAGGATAAATTTCATTTCTCCAGCTATGGCGATGCCATGCTGATATTGTAGCAGACTACACAACTATAAAACCATCTGCATTGCTAAAGCCACCTTATAAATTGGTTTAAAGTAATGCAGATTTTTTTTGAGTTTATGACTTTGCCCTGGCCTTTCGTTGCGGAACAAAAAATATATTCCTTTATAAGTAACGTTTAGGTATCCATATCCCATTGATCTCCATTTGTGATAGTCGGTCAAAGTAAAATTTACATGTACGTCCCCAATTTCATTCCTCACATTTCACGTTACTTTTTACTTTTTACTTTTTAATTTTTAATTCTCTACGCATTTGCCAAAGCCCGGTCTAAATGCACATAGCCCCCATCAACATGTATTATTTGCCCGGTAGTGTGGCTCGACTTCGATGATAGGAGAAATACAGCCATGTTGCCTATTTCTTCTGGTGTAGTCATTCTTTTTTCCAATGTAATTTTAGAAATAATTTCTTCCAGTTTCTCCTGTGGGTTCGATAATGTTTTTATCCACTTTTCGTATTGAGGAGTCCAACACTCCGCCACCACAATTGCATTAACACGAATGGAATATTTTAGCAACTCCACTGCCCATTCCCGTGTAAGTGCATTGCGGGCACCATTGGCTGCTGCATAGGCTGATGTATTGCCCTGGCCGGTTTCAGCAGTTTTACTGGTTATGTTTACGAT
>JANPPB010000730.1:0-1586 GCA_031428295.1 Segetibacter sp.
GACGAAGTAAAAAATCTTTTGAATGTAACCGCAAACGATTACTGGCATTACCACTACAGGTTTGATGAAGCGGGTGAATTTAAGCCGAAGCAATTAGGCGAACAGATGACTGAAAACATTATCATCAACACCATTGTACCTGTATTTTTTGCTTATGGAACTTTTACCAGAGATGAGGATATAAAAGACAAATCGCTGCAATGGCTCCAGGAACTTCACCCTGAAAAGAACAGCATTACGAATGCATGGACTTCTTTCGGGATAAAAAACAGCAATGCATTAGAAAGCCAGGCATTGATTGGTTTAAAGAATGAATACTGCAATAAGAAACGTTGCCTTGAATGTGCCGTCGGTAATGCATTACTCCAAAATAAACACCCGAAAACTGTAACAGGGTAAGCTTCAAAATTCCATTCGTTTTATATAGCAACCGGCGCTTTAATGTGCGGATGAAACTGGTAATCTTTCAATTCAAAGTCGCTAAAATGAAAGGCAAAGATGTCTTTTACAATTGGGTTGAGGAGCATCTGCGGTAGTTGATAAGGCACCCTCGTTATTTGCAGCTTTGCCTGCTCCAGGTGATTTTTATACAAATGAACATCGCCAAAGGTGTGTACAAAATCACCATACTCCATGTCGCATACCTGTGCAACCATCATGGTAAGCAATGCGTAGGAGGCAATGTTAAATGGCACACCTAAAAATGCATCTGCACTTCTTTGGTATAATTGGCAACTTAACGATCCCCTAATGCCACGTTCCTGTTGCGCTGCGTTGGGCGGTGTAGTGTAAAACTGAAATAAAGCATGACAGGGCATAAGGGCCATTTCAGAAAGCTCGGCTACATTCCAGGCGCTTATTATCATACGCCTGCTATCGGGGTTGGTTTTAAGTTGATGAATAACCTCCGAAATTTGGTCTACCACTTTATTGTCTGCTCCGCGCCAGCTTCTCCATTGCTTACCATAAACAGGGCCTAACTCGCCCTTATCATTAGCCCATTCGTTCCAAATACTAACACCATTATCCTTTAGGTACTGAACGTTGGTTTCTCCCTTAAGAAACCAAAGCAGTTCGTAAACGATACTTTTTAAATGCAATTTTTTTGTGGTAACCATGGGGAAACCTTCGGCAAGATTGAACCGCATTTGGTAACCAAAACAGCTAATGGTTCCGGTTCCGGTTCTGTCTGATTTTTGAACGCCTTTGTCTAAAATATGTTGAAGTAACTGGTGGTATTGTAGCATGAGTTGACCTTTAAATCTAAGAGCCGAAGTTAAGAACCTGTAGAATTACAAGGGGTTCAGATTTACTATTTATTGTTGCGATTTATGATATTTTACGAGACCATCCATAGGGTTTTGCATTACCCTGCCCAATTCTAATTCGTATGTGTTGCAAAGATCCTGTAACACATCTTTAAAGCCATACGCAATGCTTCCAATAAAATGAATGGGGTATTTCCAGCTTTCGGTGTACTTATAAATATGAGTAAAGAAGAAGTCGTTTAAACCATCTTCAATAATATTTTCAATCATATAATGACCACGGTTCTCCGCTAAAAAAATTGCAAAGGAAGCCAGGTA
>JANPPB010000731.1:0-2023 GCA_031428295.1 Segetibacter sp.
AAATACTACCACTACGCATACCTTTTTTTAAACACTGAGGGGTTCTCGCCATTGATTTTTTTGAACAGTTTATTAAAGTAGGAGAGGCTTTCGAAACCCACCTGGTAACAAGCTTCGGAAATGCTGATGTCTTGTAGTAACAGGGTTTTTGCCTGTGTAATGCGGTATTGATTTACAAAGTCGGTAAAGGTTATTTTGGTTTGCTTTTTAAAGTAGCGACAAAAGGCTGCAGTGCTTAAATGAACACTTGAAGCAACGGCATTTACATCGGGGGTTTGGTTGTAATGTGCATGGATGTATTGGTATATAGCTCCCATGCGAATCTTATCGTTGAGGAACAATTTTACACTTGTATCCTGGTCGTTTAGCTGCTCAACTTCGTTTGATTGGGCCAGTAATTGAAAGATGTTTAGTAAGGATAAGAACTGGTTGAATTTTGATAATTGGGGCATTTCGTTCAGTTTTTGAGCTACCTGTTTTTTAGTGTTTCCACTAAATGAAAGCCCAAATGCAGCCCGTTTAAACAGGTCTTCAATTTGTTCAAGCTCGGGTGTTTCGCTAAAGGCGTCACCCATAAAGTGATCTTTCAACTGCACCACAACCTGGTGGTAATCGGTCTTAATTCCGTAATCAAAATTCAGGTGAGGAATGTTTGGGCCTATAAGTACCAAATCGCTTTCCATGTAGCTGGATATGTGCTGGCCCACATGCCTAATGCCGCTTACCGCCTCAACATACACCAACTCGTACTCGGGGTGATAATGCCAGAAAAAATAGTTTTTAAGGCTGGGGGTAAACAATTTAAAAGACTGTCCGGGATCGGGTAGAACGGTTTCTTTTTGAATTTTCACACTGCGTGATTTCCTGTAAAGTTAGTATTTGAGCTAAAATATCCACCTCAAGGTCAATACAGAGCAAATAGTGGTCATTCCAGATATTTTTCAAGCCTTTTGGCTTTATCATCTTTGCAGTATTACATCACTATTTAAAATTTGTTATATGCAGCAGACAATGGCGCCTACCATGACCCCGACTATGGCTAATGCGCATGCAGACATTCCCGGAAATCCCTCGACAGCCAAGAGCAGTAAAGTGAAATTGAACGACAGAAGTAATGGCCAACCTTTACGGGTTTTATCAGAAGACGATTGGAAATTCTGGATACAAAATGGGTACGTAGTTATAAAAAATGCCGTTCCTAAAGAGCAGGTGGAGCGGTTAGCAAAATTTCTTTGGGAGTTTGAAGAGAAGGATCCCAACAATCCTGAAACCTGGTATGCACCTCCCCGTGCAGAAATGAAGATGAAAGAGTTGACCAATACCGGCATGGTTGAAGTTTACAACCATCAATACCTGTGGGATAACCGGCAGGTGCCAAAAGTACACCAGGCATTTGCTGATATTTGGGGAACTGAAAAATTATGGGTTACTATTGACCGCGCCAATTTAAACCTGCCTATTCGGCCGGGTTATGAAGCGAAGGGATTTATACATTGGGACTACGATCCTGAAACAAAGCCACAAAACGTACAAGGTGTGTTAGCACTTGCCGACCAGGATGATGAGAACATGGGAGGTTTTCAGTGTGTGCCTGAATTGTACCGCACCTACGATACATGGAAGCTTACACAACCCGACGACCGCGATCATTTTAAGCCCGATGTAACCGGCTTTGAAATTGTAAAAGTGAAGATGAATGCAGGCGATCTGTTGATTTTTAACAGCACTGAACCACATGGAATCAGGCCAAACAAGAGTGAGAACAAAGTTCGTTTGGCGCAATATATTTCTATGATGCCTGCGGAGGAAGTCAACCAGGCATTGAAGGATTGGCGGATCACTTCGTGGAAAGAAAGAAAGGCTCCTGAAGGTTATGCCTTCCCCGGCGACCCAAGAGGATGGGAGCAAACGAAGTACGAGAGTGCTGTACTTTCTCCTTTAGGCAAAAAGCTTTTGGGACTTGATAACTGGTAATACCATGCCGTTTAATTAAGTGGTTTTTGAGTTCAAAACAAAGTCCCGG
>JANPPB010000732.1:0-2188 GCA_031428295.1 Segetibacter sp.
TACTACCTATAACCTCAAGGCAAACAACGGAAAAAATCATTTGCATGGGGGAGAAAAGGGATTTGATAAAGTGGTGTGGGATGTAGCTCCATTGGTAGATAGTATTAGTTCCATAACTCTTAATTATTTGAGCAAAGATGGTGAAGAAGGATACCCCGGCAACCTGAAAGTTGGAGTAACCTTTACGCTTACAAACGACAATGAATTAAGCATTAATTACACAGCGGAAACCGATAAGCCAACCGTTTTAAATTTAACCAACCACAGCTATTTCAACCTTACCGGCAGTGTTAGCAACAGCATTCTTAATCATGAAATGATGATTGATGCAGCTAAATACACCCCAGTTGATGACGGCCTTATTCCCACCGGTGAATTGAAAGCAGTAGCCGGCACACCATTCGATTTTACGAAGTCTACAAAAATTGGTGCCCGTATTGCATCCGTTGAAGGCGGCGGCTACGACCACAACTTTGTACTTAACAAAACCGATATGTCATTAACCCTGGCAGCAGCCGTAACAGATTCTGTTAGCGGTCGTAAGCTGGAAGTGTTTACCAAAGAGCCAGGTCTGCAATTTTATACGGGTAACTTTTTAGATGGTAAAATCAAAACGGATGATGGCAAACCTATCAACAAGCATACAGCGTTTTGTCTTGAAACTCAGCACTTTCCTGATAGTCCAAACAAGCCTTCTTTTCCTTCTGTAGTATTAAGACCTGGCGAAAAATATGAAACCACTACCACGTATAAGGTCTCATTATTGCCTTAAAATCAATACTTTTCCGGTTAGGAAATACCATTCAGTGAATTAAAAACAAAAACATGAAATTTTTTATTGATACCGCCAACCTGGCCCAGATTAAAGAAGCAAACGACCTGGGTATATTAGATGGCGTTACAACCAATCCCACTTTAATGGCCAAAGAGGGTATAAAGGGTGAGGAGGCTATAGCCCAGCACTATAAAACCATTTGCGAAATGGTTGAGGGTGATATCAGCGCAGAAGTATTATCAACCGATTTTGCCACAATAGTTGAAGAAGGTAAAAAGTTGGCAGCCATCCACCCAAACATCATTGTTAAAGTACCCATGATTAGGGATGGCGTTAAAGCCATAAAGTGGTTTACCGATAACGGTATAAAAACTAATTGTACGCTTATATTTTCTGCTGGACAGGCTATTCTTGCCGCTAAAGCCGGAGCCAGTTATGTGTCTCCCTTCATCGGTCGTATAGACGATAGCGGTTGGGATGGTGTTCAATTGATTGAGCAGATTGCCAACATATTTGCAATCCAGCATTTTAAGACCGAAGTACTTGCTGCTTCTATCCGTAGTGCCAATCATATTATTCAATGTGCTGAAGCCGGTGCAAATGTTTGTACCTGCCCGCTGGATTCTATTCTTGCTCTTTTAAAACATCCGTTAACTGATATTGGTCTTGCCAAGTTTTTGGAAGATGCTAAGAAGATGTAGGGAGAGATAGCTATAAGCTTTTAGCCTTAAGCTTTAAGCTTTGAGCTGTATTCGATTGTTTAAATTTTAAATTGATTAAAATGGTTGATAAACAAACTGATTTGACCGTCTTAAAAAATACCGCGGCACAGGTTCGTCGCGATATTGTACGGATGGTTCATTCCTCTCAATCGGGCCACCCCGGTGGGTCTTTAGGTTGCACCGACCTTGTTGTGGGGCTTTACTTTCATGAAATGAAAATTAATGAGGAGCGGAATGAAGATGGATTTTTAAAGTTTGATCGTGCAGGTCATAACGAGGATTTATTCTTTCTGAGCAACGGGCACATCTCTCCCATGTTTTATTCTATACTGGCGCATCGCGGATACTTTCCCGTAGCTGAATTAGCTACGTTTCGTAAAATAAATTCACGCCTGCAGGGGCACCCCGCAACACACGACCATTTACCTGGTATAAGGATCGCTTCAGGTTCACTGGGCCAGGGCTTGTCTGTAGCTGCCGGTGCTGCTTTAGCAAAGAGGTTGAGAAAAGATGATCGTTTTGTATTTGTTCTTATGGGTGATGGTGAGCAACAGGAAGGCCAGGTTTGGGAAGCTGTTCAGTTTTGTGCACATTATAAATTGGACAACCTTATTGCAATAATTGATTGGAACGGAATGCAGATTGACGGTACCACTAACCAGGTAATGAACAACCGTGACCTGGCTGCTAA
>JANPPB010000733.1:0-3078 GCA_031428295.1 Segetibacter sp.
TATTACATTTCACAATGGCAGGGAAAGCACCCAATGCCGTATGATTTTTTCAACTGCATCAACTTCGCCTCCGGCAAAAACCTTAATTGGTTTTGGAAAAAATGGTTCTTCGATAGTGGCTTTCCTGACCTTGCCATTTCAAAGGTTACACACAAGGCAAATCAATTTACCGTGCAAATTACCTCCAGGGGAAACAAACCGGTTCCCGTAGACTTAGCAATATTGTATGCTGATGGAACAAAGGAAATGATCCACCGGAACATCTCAACCTGGCAAACGGGCAATAAAGTTATGACCCTGAACTTTAGAGCAAAGTCGGTTATTAAGACCCTTGAGTTGGGCAGCCTGTATGTACCGGATGTAAATAAGAAGGATAACACATACCTGCACAAATCTGCGAAATAAGACCTGGGTTTTATTATTAGTTGTACTGTAAACAGGCAGGCACGAAAATTTACAATGCAATCCAAATCACTTTTAAAATTATTTATTCATGCCCGATCTGTTTAGTCCCCTCAAAATAAAAGAGATAGAATTTAAGAACCGGATAGTTGTATCGCCCATGTGCCAATACTCCAGCGAAGATGGTTTTGCTAATGATTGGCACCTGGTACACCTTGGTAGCCGTGCTGTGGGTGGCGCTGCGCTGGTAATAACAGAAGCAACAGCAGTATCCCCTGAAGGTCGTATTTCGCCTGAGGATCTTGGCATCTGGAAAGATGAACACATCGCTTTTTTAACACGCATTACCGACTTTATACACTCGCAGGGTTCAGTAGCCGGAGTACAATTGGCACATGCCGGTCGAAAAGCCAGTCACCAACAACCATGGAAAGGCGGTGCCCTGGTATTGCCCAAAGATGGAGGATGGAAAACAATAGCACCCAGCCCCATTGCATTTTCAGTAGACTACGATACGCCGGTAGAAATGGACAAGGCTGCTATTAAAAAAGCTATTAACGATTTTGCAGAAGCAACCAAACGTGCTGTAAAGGCAGGATTTAAAGTTGTTGAAATTCATGGGGCGCATGGATACCTCATCAACGAATTTTTATCACCCCTGAGCAACAAACGTACTGATGAATATGGTGGTTCGTTTGATAACCGGATGCGTTTCTTGCTTGAGGTTACCGAAGCTGTAAAATCAAACTGGCCGGAAGAGTTTCCATTGTTTTTAAGAATTTCGGCATCTGATTGGGTGGAGGGAGGCTGGACGATTGAAGACTCAATTAAGCTGGCACACATCATGAAACACAAGGGCATTGACCTGATAGATTGTTCATCAGGTGGGTTGGCATCGAATGCCGTTATACAGCCAAAGCCAGGCTACCAGGTTCGTTTTGCTGATGAAATAAAGAATAAGGGTGGTATATTATCCGGTGCTGTTGGTATCATCATAGAATCACAACAGGCCAATAATATTATCACGTCGGGTAAAGCTGATATGGTGATAATGGCCAGGGCGTTATTACGTGATCCCTATTTTCCACTTCGTGCTGCTTACGAATTGGGAGCAGATATAAATTGGCCTGATCAATATGTAAGAGCGAAGAGAGAAAAGCATTAAGCGGCCTCATCCATACTGGCTTTCAACAAATTTGTATAGCGGCATTCATAAGCTTTAATTGCTACATTAAAAGAGCCGGCTACCATTAAAGGCAGCCGGCTCTTTACATATTAGGTTATAAGATGTATAAAAATTATGATTGTGGTTTTTCCAGCAATTTAAAAAACTGATCTAATTGAGGTAAAATAACGATACGGGTTCTGCGGTTAGCGGCCTTACCAGCAGCAGATTCATTATCAGAAAGAGGTACATATTCACCACGGCCACCTGCAGTCATACGCTTGGGATCGATGTTATATTGGTTTTGCAATATGCGAACCACTGAGGTTGCTCTCTTGGCGCTCAAATCCCAGTTGTCCAAAATAAAATTGTTTTTAATGGGCACATTGTCTGTGTGACCTTCAACTAAAAATTCAATATCGGGTTTGCTGTTAAGCACTTGTGCAACTTTACCTAAAACCACTTTGGCCTGGTCGGTTACATCATAACTTCCGCTTTTAAACAACAGCTTGTCAGATATAGAAATGTACACGGCACTTTTCTCAACTTTAATTTCTATATCCGTGTCATTAATATCAGCCAATGCACTCTTAAGGTTCATAACCAAAGCCATGGTAAGCGAATCTTTTCTCGACATAGCCCTTTGCAAATCCTGGATATAAGCATCTTTCGAACCAATGTTATCCAGCGACTTTTTAATACTCTCAGCCTGTGTTCCTGTAATAACTGAAAGATCTTTGAGTTGAGAAACAAATGTGTTATTGTTTTCTTTTAGAAAAGCAATTTGCTTATTCAGCGCTTCAATATCATTCATCAATTGATTTCTTCTTCTTGCGGCGTCTTCGGCCTCCTGCTTACATTTTTCAAGATCTTTTTGGGTGGAAACGTAGAACATATTTAGCGTGTCATACCTGGCCTGTTGTATAACTAATTTCTTTGCCCCTACACACGAGGTTAATGACACCGTTATAATTACGGCTAAAGCAATGTTTGTAAATTTCATTTTATAAAGTTTTAATCTGATAATAAAGCCCAACCATTTAATTGTCAGGGCCTATTTGTTCAAAGATAGGGCACCTTAAAATATTATTAAATCGGTTGTACTAAAATATCGTTAACAAGCTTAAAAGGGAAAGCTAAACGCATAACGCTTAAGGCATAAAGCACAGGGAAAGCTTAACGCTTAACGCCTAATGCCTAAAGTTCAGGAAAAGCTTAAGACTGTTAGCTATTGGCTACAGGCTGTTGGCTACCGGCTACCGGCTACCTCAGTATTCCATGATCTCAATTTTTCGATAGTCCATGGGATGGCTGTTAGATTGAATGGAGATATAGCCATTAGTAACACGTTTGTCACCATTGCTTATAAGCGTTTTTGCTATGGGGTGAGTATCGGACAAAACCGGATTCTTAAACTGGATGATTTGCTCTCCGTTTACAAAATGTGTAATCGTACCATCTTTCACCTCTATCTCTCCGGTTACCCAAACATCTCCGGCAAAAGTTCTTTT
>JANPPB010000734.1:0-2912 GCA_031428295.1 Segetibacter sp.
GGGGATGTGCAGGCCATCGGTAATAATGCTGGCATACAGCTCATCGGCTGCCAGCAACTCCCAAATTATGTTAGGGTGCCGGGGCATTTGTAAAGGCACCGCATTGCCTAAATGCGTACATATAGAGGCGCCTGCTTTTATCGCCCTTGCTACCTGCTGCGCATTTGCCATGGTGTGCCCGATGGAAACAATAACTCCATGGGTTGCACACATTTCAATAAAGGCAGGTGCTTCGTCCCATTCGGGTGCAAGTGTTATTAATTTTATTTTACCACCTGCAGCTTCCTGAAATTTGTTGAACAGCTCCCAATCCGGTGCCTTAATAAATTGCTCGTCGTGTGCACCTTTAGCACCAGGTGTTTTTGAAATGAAAGGGCCTTCCAGGTGAATACCCCCAATACAATCGTTAACCAATGAATCAGATAAACATGCATTATAGATCGTACGTACAATGTGTAAAATGTTTTCATCAGAATTGGTGATAACAGTAGGAAAAAATGTAGTTACTCCCTGGCTCAATAAAAAATGAGTAGCATCAATAACTTGTTGTTGCGTTAAAGCAGGGTCGTTAAAGTCAATTCCATTGATACCGTTTACCTGCATATCGATTAAGCCGGGACCGATGAATATATTGGGCTGTGTTGAAGGTTCAATTTGCTGGATTCCTTTTAGCAAGCTGCCATCAAATAATAATTCTTCGGCATTGCCGGTAATAATATTTTTAACCGTTAAGGCTGTTGACTTACTATAATTTTCTGTCTCCATCATCACCTTCTATTTTTGATATTTTTAGCGCAGCAACCAGCTCCTCCACCTTTGCAGGAACTGTTTTAGTAAATAACCCAACGCCTATAAAAACAATAGCTGCTACAATGGTTGGTAAGCCTACCTCCAATGCAAGACTGTTTAAAGAAATGTTTTTGGTAATGATGAACGTTAGCAGCCCGGCAATAATTGAAGTAATAGCTGCCTTTGGTCCACACTTTTTAAACATGGGCAGCAGGCCAAACATTAGTGGCATGGCTGTGGGACCTAATAATGCAGCAAACCAATTTACAATCAGGCCCAACACACCCCCAAATCTTTCGTAGTTGAGCGCTATACCTATTGTTGCCAAAGTAAACATAAAAGTGGTGATACGTGCGGTGCGCAAAGCATGCCTATCGTTCCTGAATTTTTTTGAAACAACCGGTAGTATGTCGCGGGTAATTACAGCAGCAATGGTATTTACATCCGAAGAGGTCATGCCCATAGTGGCAGCAAATAAAGAAGCGATGACCAGGCCGATCATTCCCTGTGGCAAAATCTTAACCATTAACCAGCCATAAGACTCAGATGGATTTTCGAGGCCGGGTAAAATAACAGGAGCTGCCCACATGGGAAAGAACAGGATTAATGGCCAGAACAAATATAAATATCCTGACAGGCGGGCCGCTTTGGAAGCTTCTTTTTCGTTTGGTGATGAAATATACCTTGTAGCCAGGCTCCAACTGCCGCCGTTATAACTAAGGAAGTAAACAAAAAACATTACGCCAACAAAAGCTGCGGTGTAAGGATCATTAAATAAACCGCTGTGAGCGGGGGGCAGGCGGTCCCAAACATTGGCGATGGAATCAACTCCTCCTAATTGTTTAACCACCAGCACAAACATTACAACACCACCCATTACCTGTACAATAAACTGAATAAGATCCGTAATAATTACTCCCCATAAACCTCCGAACGTTACATAAATTATGGTAACAACTCCAGAGATAAGTATACCCGTAGTCATAGGAATGCCAGCCACCACATGAAGTAATATGCCTATCGCCGCCCACTTGGCACCCACATCAAACACCTTTAACAACACACCGGTCCACGCTACTATTTGTTGGGTCCATACATTATACCTGATACTTAAATATTCAAGAGGCGATTGTATGTGCAACTGTTGGCGTAAACGCACCCAATACACCGGAAAGATTTTTGCACTAGCAATAATAACGATGGCCACCGGGAAAGCCCACCACATATACATGGTAAACCCGTGAGTATAGGCAACGGCTGCATAGGCTACAAATACGGCACCACTATGGCCCGATACATGATGCGAAATGCCTGCTAACCACCAGGGCAATTTACCTCCTGCAACAAAATAGTCTTCTGAATTCTTGCTTTTAAAATAGGACATCACCCCTATAACAATCATGCTTAAGAAGAAAAGAATAATAACAACTATATCCAGGGTATTGAACGTCATTTGAGTATTTGTTTGTTTAAAATTCCAGGTTGATAAGATAATCCTTTAATAAGGGCTCAATCTTTTATACATCCCTTTTAAAATATGTTACTCATTAATTTTAGTAGCCGGGGTTCTGATTCATTTTTGCATTAATATTCAAATCCATTTGAGTTTGTGGTATAGGGTACAAAACGTTTTTGTCGGTGATGTTTGCACCAGGTGTCTTAGGATTATTGTTGTAAAGTTTAACCCGCTCAACCAGTTTGCCCATGCGGCGTAAAGTAAGAGGCCTCCATTCTTCACCATATAATTCCCTTGATCTTTCATCTAAAATGTAGTCAAGGTTCACTTGTTGGGGGTCAACCGGGTTTGCCTTCGCCCTGCTTCTAACCAAATTAACATCGGCAGCAGCCGCTACCATATTATTTAATCGTACATATGCTTCGGCTCTTAATAATAAAGTTTCAGCAAGACGAATGGCATACAGGTCTTTGTGGTTGTCACCCCCTCCTGATCGTGCAGGGTCGGTAAAGTGATGGACCGGATCAGCAAATTTCATGAAGTAAGGATAAATATACTGGTTGGTGTCGTTAAAGGCGTTGCGGCTACCCGCAGGGTATTTGCTGAAGTCGATCTTTTTCTTATCGTAAGCCGAAGCAGGGTTGTCGTAATAAAAGCTACGTTTAAT
>JANPPB010000735.1:0-3759 GCA_031428295.1 Segetibacter sp.
TGTATTACTTAATGGTGCTAAAATGTGGATCAGTAATGCTCCCTTTGCACAAGTTGCTGTAGTGTGGGCAAAAGATGGAAAAGGAGACATAAGAGGTTTAATTGTTGAAAGAGGAATGGACGGCTTTTCAACGCCTACAACTCATAATAAATGGAGCCTTCGCGCAAGTTCAACAGGAGAATTGGTATTTGATAATGTAAAGGTGCCCAAGGAGAATATTTTTCCTAAAATAAAAGGATTGAAAGGCCCGTTGGGTTGCTTAAGTAAAGCCCGTTATGGTATAGCCTGGGGCGCATTAGGTGCTGCTATGGATTGTTATGATACCGCTTTGCAGTACAGTAAGGAGCGTGTTCAATTCGACAGGCCAATTGGGGGTTTTCAACTGCAACAAAAAAAGCTGGCTGAGATGATTACTGAAATTACTAAGGCGCAATTATTAGTTTGGAGATTGGGAGTTTTAATGAATGAAGGCCGTGCAACTCCTGCTCAAATTTCGATGGCAAAACGTAACAGTTGTGAAATTGCCAGCAATATTACGAGGGATGCCCGCCAGCTTTTGGGTGGAATGGGCATAACAGGCGAGTACAGTATTATGCGCCACATGATGAACCTGGAAAGTGTGATTACCTACGAAGGAACACATGACATTCACCTACTGATTACAGGTATGGATGTAACAGGCCTGAATGCTTTTAAATAGTATTTGTTATGGAAGCCAAATCCCTTCATATTTATTTACACAATATTTAGTCTTTTAATAAAAGTTTATGAGCGTATCGACTTCCGTAACGCAAACACAAAATCAACCGGCGATTAAAGTTTTTTTAATTGGAATGATGGGTTCGGGTAAAACATTTTGGGCTGAGAAACTTAAGAAGAAACTGAAGGTGGCGGCGTACGATCTTGATAACCTGGTTGAGCTTATGGACGAAAGGTCGATTGCAGAAATGTTTGAAAAGTCAGGCGAGGAATACTTTAGAAAGGAAGAGGCTAAAATGCTTCGTTTGTTTAAAGAGAAAAAACAATTTATTCTAAGTTGTGGTGGGGGAACTCCCTGCTTTAGCGACAATATGAGTTGGATGAATAATAATGGTATTACTATATGGTTGGATGAACCTCCTGAACTTTTGGCTGAGAGATTGAGTAGCGAAAAAAACCACCGGCCATTGATAAAAAATATAAAATCTTCAGAGCTTGTTGGGTTTTTAAATCAAAAGTTAGGTGAGCGTTTGCCCTTTTATGAAAAGTCTCAACACAGGCTCACCAATCTTCAGATAACCGAAAGCGACCTGCTAAAAATTATTAAACCTCATGCATAAATCTTTTTTAAAGATTGCTACAATACTTGGTGCCCTGGCAGTAATATTCGGAGCTTTTGGAGCTCATTCTTTAAAGCAAGTAGTATCGGAAAATGCTGTAACTACTTTTGAAACTGGTGTTCGGTACCAGTTTTATCATGTCTTTGCCTTATTGGTAACAGGAATTATTTATAAAGATTTTGCTAATAAATGGATGTACTATGCAGGTAATTGTTTTATAACAGGCATAATTTTATTCAGTGGATCGCTATATGTATTAACCTTTTTTGTAGCTATGGTTAGACCGGTTGCAAACTGGATTGTCATTATAACTCCATTTGGTGGCCTTGCCCTCATATTGGGTTGGATATTTTTATTTGTTGGAATAAAAAATGGAAGAAAAATTTCTTAAACCGGACGAATGGCCGTAACTTGTGGACAAAAGGATAAAATGAAAAAGGCAAAAAAGTCAGCCACTAAAAGTATAAAAACAATCAGCGATACTTTTTTGGTTAATGAGCCTGAAGTTGCTTATGCTACTTCAATGGCTTCTGGTATTCCGTCTATCACTTCTTTTTTGCGCAATAAAACTGCTCCTTCAAATATCGATGGCATCGTAAACAAACATCAATATATTTCTCTTATTCGCCATGGTGTACCTATGCAAACCTTGTTGCACCTAATGAAATCCACCGATATATCCGCAAACGAAATTGCTTCAATTTTACATACCAGCGAACGCACTTTGCGTAGGTATACCAATGATACCTTACTCAATCCCGAGCAATCCGAAAGAATAATAGAACTAGCCCGTTTGTTTAGCAGGGGCGCCGAGGTATTTGGCTCCTTAGATAACTTTAAAACCTGGATGAACAGTACCATTGTTGCCTTAGGTAATATTAAACCCAAAGAGCTTTTAGATACTTCACTGGGCATAGAAATACTTCAGGAAGAATTGGGAAGAATTGAACATGGAATTTTTGCATAAATGAAAGTGTACCGCATCAGCAAAAACCAGTTCATCAACGATCTGTCGGGTTATGGGGCTGCACATTATCCCGGCAGATGGAACAGCAAAGGAGTTTTTGTTCTATATACTGCATCTACTGCTGCTCTTGCTTTATTAGAAAGTGTAGTTCACATGGATAAGTTATTGCGAACCGGTTACTCGCTTGCCACTATCTTAATACCAGATGACTCAATCCAAACTATTCCTATAAATGATCTTCCTCAGGGATGGGATGGATTTCCGCCACCAGAAAAATTAAAGTCTATAGGCGATCATTTTGTACGTGCTGCCGCTTTTCTTGCCCTGCAAATTCCTTCTTCAATAATGCCTGAGGATCATAATTATTTAATAAATCCGCTGCATCCTGGTTTCAAAAATGTAAAAATTGAAACTGTTAGAGAATTGAAGATAGATAGCAGGTTATAATCACCCTACCGCTTTCTCAAATCTTAATGTAAAATTGCACTCCTGGTATTGCGCAATACTTAGTATGTATCAATTTAACTACCTCAGTATCTTTGCCTCCTTACATAGAAAGTGAATTATAATTAACGATTGATTTATGAAAAAAACAACAGTATACATTGTGTCGGCGGTACGTACACCCATAGGAAGTTTTGGAGGAAGTTTAAAGGACATAAGTGCAACACAATTAGGGGCTATTGCCATCGATGGTGCTATAAAAAGAGCAGGTATTGATCCAATAATTGTTGATGAATTATATATGGGCTGTGTGCTACAAGCCAACCTTGGACAAGCCCCGGCCCGTCAGGCTAGTAAACTTTCGGGTTTGCCCGATAGTGTTATTTGCACAACGGTTAATAAGGTTTGCGCTAGCGGAATGAAAAGTATTGCCTTGGGTGCTGCAGCCATTGCCCTTGGCGATGCAGATGTTGTTATTGCAGGTGGAATGGAAAGCATGAGTAATGTGCCCTTTTATGCAAATATTCGTTGGGGAAATAAGTATGGTAATATGCCATTGGTTGATGGACTATCGAAGGACGGATTAACCGATGTTTATGACGGTCTTGCTATGGGTAATGCTGCCGACATGTGTGCAAAAGAGTGTGGAATAAGCAGGGAAGACCAGGATGCCTTTGCAATTGAAAGTTATAAACGAAGCCAGGCTGCCTGGAATGAGGGCAAGTTTAATGATGAAATTGTACCGGTTGATATACCCCAGAAAAAAGGCGATTCAATTTTAGTGAGTAAAGATGATGAGCCGTTTAATGTAAAGTTTGATAAGATAGCAGGGCTTAAACCTGCCTTTTCAAAAGAGGGTACTGTAACTGCAGCGAATGCTTCTACTATGAACGATGGTGCTGCTGCTGTAGTATTAATGAGTAAGGAAAAAGCAGAGGAATTAGGTATTAAACCATTGGCAATTATATTAAGTTATGCAGATGCAGAGCAGGAGCCAAAATGGTTTACAACCACTCCATCGCTTGCTGT
>JANPPB010000736.1:0-1631 GCA_031428295.1 Segetibacter sp.
CCCATAAAAAAGGGTTGATGCAACAGCTATTTCCCGCCGAAGGCGAAACGGTGCCGCAGTTGCGGTTTGCAGAGTTTAGGGATAGTGGGGAGTGGGAGGAGGATGCTCTCGGAGAAAAAAGTATTGCCTTTTTCGTAAATGAAAAAATGTCCTTAGATGGATTAGAGTTAGCGTATTATGTAAGCACTGAAAATCTACTCCCAAATTATCAAGGCAAGTCACTCTCTTCAAAGCTTCCATTATCAGGATCAGCAACCCGATTCAAAAGAAAGGACATTTTGTTGTCAAACATTCGTCCATATCTAAAGAAGGTTTGGCTTGCGATCAATGACGGAGGTGCCTCCAACGATGTAATTGTCATTCGTGCTGATTCGAAAATTGATGCACAATTTCTATCATTTCTGCTCAAGAATGATGACTTCATCAACTACATTATGAAAGGTGCCGAAGGAGTAAAAATGCCGAGAGGCGATAAAGATTTAATCAAACTATACCGTGTAACATTTCCCAAAAAAGAAGAACAACAAAAAATCGCCTCCTGTTTTTCTTCTTTAGATGAATTAATTACGGCGCAAACAGAAAAAATAGCAGCACTCAAATTGCATAAAAAAGGATTAATGCAGGGGTTGTTTCCGGCTGCTAACAGTTATAAGTAGTAATAAAAAAACGAATGCTATGGCAGAAAATTCTTCCGAAATATTATTATACAAAACACCCAATGGCAACGTAAGGGTAGAAGTGCTGTTGCAAAACGAAACAATATGGCTACCCCAGGCCAAAATAGCGGAGCTATTTGGTGTGGACAGAACTGTTGTAACCAGGCACATTGGCAACATCTTTAAGTCAGGCGAATTAAATGAGCAAGTGGTATGTGCAAATTTTGCACACACCACTCAACACGGTGCTATCAAAGGAAAAACCCAGGAAACGAATACTAAGTTCTACAACCTTGATGTAATTATTTCTGTTGGCTATCGTGTAAACAGCAGCCAGGCAACTGCCTTTCGTATCTGGGCTACTGAACGGTTAAAAGAATACATCATCAAAGGTTTTACCATGGATGATGAACGCCTTAAAAACGCCGGCCAGTTTTTTGGTAAAGATTATTTTGAAGAACAGTTAGAACGGATAAGGGATATACGCTCCAGCGAAAGAAGGTTCTACCAGAAAATAACCGACATATATGCACAATGCAGCGCCGATTACACTGCAGACAATGAAATCACCAAACAGTTTTTTGCCACTATACAAAACAAACTGCATTTTGCTATTACCGGCAACACAGCAGCCGAAATTATTTATAACCGTGTTAGCAGCAGCAAAGAAAATATAGGATTAACCACCTGGAAAAATGTACCCAAAGGAGCTATAAGAAAAACAGATGTTTCTATTGCAAAAAATTATCTGGATAAAGAAGAGCTGGGAAAACTGAACAGAATAGTTACCATGTATCTCGATTACGCAGAGTTACAGGCAAAAAATAATAAGCTAATGTATATGAAAGACTGGGTACAAAAATTAGATGCTTTTTTGCAGTTTAACGAGCAGGATATTTTGCAGCATACCGGAAAAGTTACTGCCGAAATTGCCAAAGCATTTGCCGGGAAAGAATTTGATAACTACAAGGCAAT
>JANPPB010000737.1:0-2408 GCA_031428295.1 Segetibacter sp.
GAATTCATGATTTCCATGTTTTCTGCCTTTACATCCTGTACTCTTACGTTTTCGTTTAGTTCAAGGTTGGTGATGTCGATTTCTATATTTTCACGAAGGTATTTAGGCAACACTTTTACCTTTAAGCTCTTCATTTTAGTAACTAGTTTACCACCACCTTTAACACCGGCAGGCACGCCTGTAAGGTGTAACGGAAGCGTGGCAACCACTTTTTTGTCAGCTACTAATTCTAAAAAATCCACATGCAGTAATTCATCAGTTACCTTGTCAAACTGAAGATCTTTTAAAATACAAGTGTAGGTTTTTCCCTCAACCTGTACATCGGCCTGCATAAATTCTGCGGTGTATACGATCGGCTTAATTGCCTTTGCAGATGCAGCGAAGTTTACTTCCTGGGCACCCCCGTAAATTACACCAGGCACCATTTCCTGAGAGCGAAGTTGGCGGGTGGCTTTTTTGCCCATTTCGGTCCTCAGTTGTCCTTCGATTGTAATTGTTTTCATTTATTGTTTGTTTTATTAAAAAGAACTTTTTGTTATCAGTTATATAAGGTGTCAGGTTTGGGGTGTCAGGTTTCCCTTCCGGGTGCCCTGCTCTTCCTTTTCTCCCCATTGCGCTATCTACTATCTCTCCTCCCGACTAATAAGCTCCTGCTCTCTGCTCTGTGCTACTGGCTATCGGCTCCGGGCTACTGGCTTCCTTCTCCGTCTCTACTCCCCTCTTTTCGCCTTCAACTGGCTATGAATGAACAAGCTGGTTATACTCCTGTTTTCATAAGCATTTCTTATAGCAATTGCAAATAAATCTGCTACTGATAATACCTTTATTTTAGGGGCACTATGTTTCAATGGTATCGTATCACATACAACCAACTCAGTTAAAGAACTATTTGCAATATTCTCGTATGCATTACCACTCAAAACAGGGTGAGTACATAAGGCTCTCACACTTTTTGCCCCTTTATCCATTAGCAGGTTACTGGCTTTTGCTAATGTGCCACCTGTATCACAAATATCATCTATCAATATAATGTCCTTTCCTGCCACATCTCCAATTACTACCATGCTTGCAATCTCGTTTGCACGTTTGCGATGTTTGTCGCAAATAACCATTTCTGCACTAAAATAACTGGCAATTTCTCGTACCCTATTGGTACTTCCCACATCGGGGGCGGCAAAGGTAAGGTTTTGCAATTTAAGTTGCTCAATGTAAGGGATAAAAATGGCCGAGCTGTCCAGATGATCTACCGGAATATCAAAATATCCCTGTATTTGTGGAGCATGTAAATCCATGGTAATTATGCGATTAGCTCCTGCAGCAACTAAAAGGTTTGCTATTAGTTTTGAGCCAATAGCCACCCGTGGTTTATCTTTTCGGTCTTGCCTGGCATACCCGTAATAGGGCATTACTACAATAATCTTATAGGCACTTGCCCGGCGTGCAGCATCAATCATTAGCAGCAACTCCATCAGGTTATCTGTTGGAGAGCATGTGCTTTGTATCAGGAAAACATAATCGCCTCGAATACTCTCCATAAAGATGGGCTGAAACTCACCATCACTAAATTTCTGAATGTTTATTTTTCCGAGGGGCGCGCCAAATCTTTGCGCTATTTTAGTAGAAACATGCTGAGAACCGGTGCCTGAGAAAATTTTTACGTTGGGGTTCATATCCGGTTGATAAGCCGCGAAGATATAGATAAGCCTTACAACTTTTATTTTGACTTTTTATTAATATTCAATCATGAACAAACAAACTATTAAAGACTGGGCTGTTGATGACAGGCCACGGGAAAAGCTTATAAATAAAGGTGCCGAATCGTTGAGTAATTCTGAATTGATTGCCATATTAATACTTAATGGTGCAGTAAATAAAAGTGCTGTTGACCTGGCAAAAGAGCTTTTAGGTAAAGTGGATAACAGCCTTCAGAAACTAGGCAAATTGACCGTTAAAGATCTTGTGAATCTAAAAATTAAAGGATTGGGACCGGCAAAAGCAGTAAGCATAGTTGCCGCTATGGAACTGGGTGTTCGGCGCAATATGGCTGATTATAAAAAAGATATCATCCTAACAAGCAGAGACCTGGGTAATTATCTGAAGGCACAGTTTCAATTTAAAAGACATGAGGTATTTGCGGTCATTTTTTTAAATCGTGCCAATAAAATAAACCATTTTGAAATTATAAGCGAAGGGGGTATTACCGGTACGGTGGCCGATCCACGTATTATATTAAAACGTGCACTGGAACACGATGCTATAAGTATGGTCCTATGTCACAACCATCCCAGCGGCAGCTTAAAACCCAGCCGCCAGGACGAAGAACTTACTGAGCGGATAAAAATAGCTGCCAAATTCTTCGACATACGTATAATGGACCACCTTATAGTAAGCGACGAAGGTTTTTACAG
>JANPPB010000738.1:0-3999 GCA_031428295.1 Segetibacter sp.
CGTACTATGCGGCTGTAAAGCGAGATTTCTTTATCGAATAGAAACCTGAAGAATAATTTAGTCCACGACTTATGGTAGAATAAGGTATTGTAGAAGTTTGGTGCTCCGGCCTTTATTTGTGGTAACCGATTCCATGGTACACTCGGAAAATCGTGGTGCTCATTATGGTAGCCCACATTAAACGCCACCGTATTCAATACACCATAATAGCTATAGGTTTCCTGGTCTTTGCTATGGGTAAGGTAGTGCTCCTGTATCCAACGGGCACCTAAGGGGTGCAGGCCAACTGAGAAAAAGAAACTTGCCAATAAAAACACCACTGCCTTTGGTCCCAGCCATAACCAGATGCCTGCTATAAATAAAATTTGAGCAGCCCAGTTTAAAGCAACCCATCCATCAAAAGGTTTAATTTCTTTTAAACGGCTAATTCTAAATACCTGAAAAATAGGGTAGAACAGTAGCCAGATTGCTTTGCCTATAAAGTAATTGTCTATCAGCCTGGCTTCCCAATGGTTGGGAAGGTCGGCATCCAGTTCGTGCACACCCTGGAAAGAATGGTGTTTAATATGGTAACGCTCAAACGAAACTGAGCTGGGAAATAATTGCGGAAGGTTGGCAAAGATGCCTGCAAGCCTATTGGCGGCAGGTTTTTTAAACAGCAGCTTGTGAGCACACTCATGAATCATAACAAACAAAGCATGATCGGCAAAGGCACCAATAAGGTAGGCAACTATAAAAACGATCCACCACGATTGTGAACTGGTAAACCATGCCAATGCAATCTGTAAACCCACCAAACCTATAATAGCAAAAATGGTGTTGGGGTTTTTTCCAATAAGCTTACGAATGTCGGGGTGAACTTTTAAAATATCTTTTGTTCTAATGCGGTGTGGCTCTGAAACCTCTGAATAAACAAAATCATTTTTTTGCTGCATTATGCCTATTATTAAATCTTAAAAAGGTCAAGCTACATTTTTCAGCTTTCACTACCAAAACCTTGGCTCAAAAGGTTATTACAAACCGTATAGCAGTTAAACAATTTTTAACATGTATACACTTTACCATTGAACCACCACTTTGCCAATGCTTTTTCTTTTCTCTAAAAAGTGGTGTGCTGCTCCAATTTCGGTTGCATTAAAAACTTTGCCTACCTCTGGTATAAACACACCCTGGTTTACCAACTCAACCACCTGTTGCAGGCAGCGTTGTATTACCAGTGGTTTATTATCAGCTATTTTAAGCATGTTAACACCAATGATTGATTTGGAGGGCATCATTAAAAATATGGGATGATAAATACCAAAGTCCACTACCGATTTTAGCTTGCCAAAAATGTTTCTATCGCTTAAGTCTGCGGCTCCATAACATATTAGCCTGCCCCCGGAATTTAACAAGCCCATTCCTTTCTTAACCGATTTGCCGCCTACAGCATCAAATATTACATCCACGCCATTTTTGCCGGTAATCTTTTTTACTTCCTCTGCAAAGTCCTGTGTCTTGTAATTTATTGGGTGGTGAACGCCACATTTTTTTAGGTACTCAATTTTTTCGCTGCTGCCGGCTGTAGCAAAAATTTGGCAGCCTTTGTATTTGGCATATTGAATGAGTGCGGTACCAACGCCGCCTGCACCTGATTGCACCAGCACGCTATCGCCTTTAAACAGGTTGGTTACATAAGCTGAGGCATAATAAGCTGTGCAATATTGAGTAGTTAAAGCGGTAGCCGATGCTATGTTTATACTATCGGGAATTTTTGCCATGGCAAGGGCCTGTGTTACCGCATACTCAGCGTAGCCGCCAAAACGGGTCATGGCCATAACACGGTCGCCTACATTGAAACCTGTTACACCATCACCCAATTGTTCTATGGTGCCAGCCACATCGTAACCCAACAGACTGGGTAAAGGTGGCGCTTCTTTATACATACCACGGCGGGCAAGCACATCGGCAAAGTTTAAACCAAAGGCTTCCACTTTTATGAGCGCCTGCCCTTTGCCGGGCTGTGGCCGGGGTACTTCCCGCTGTTCGAAAGATGTAAATGCATCGCCTTTTTTGGTAAGATATATTGCTTTCAATGGTAATTGATTTTTGGTTGATTATGCCAAACAAGATAACCATAATTACGAACGGAAGCCATCGGTTTAAAGTAAAGGCATGTTGACCCCGCGGAAGCAACACGTGGTGCTTGCCCGAACATTTGAATTAAGTTATGGCCAGAAAAGACCCTATGAAAAGCGAATGATAAAACGGAGCGTCGCAACCAATGCTTCGCATAGATATTCAGCCGGTTAACCAAATACTAAACTCCCGATCTCGTAAAATATCGGGGTTCTATCGGTTTACATTTGCCACCTTGTTTGTAAACATGCTGAAACCCTTATTGAACATAGCATTGGTGGGCAACCCCAATAGTGGAAAAACTTCGCTGTTTAATGCTATGACTGGTTTAAACCAGAAGGTGGGCAATTTTCCTGGAGTTACGGTTGATAAAAAAACCGGAACGTGTGTACTGGAACCTGGTATTACTGCAAACTTTATTGACTTACCCGGTACGTACAGCCTGTACCCACGCAGGGCAGACGAATGGGTGTCGTATAAAGTTTTGATGAATGTTGATGCTTTAGTACAACCCCAAATAGTGGTGCTGGTAGCTGATGCCAGTAACCTAAAACGCAACCTGTTATTCTGCTCGCAAATTATTGACCTGCGCATACCCGTGGTGGTGGCGCTAACCATGCTTGACCTTGCTAAAAAGAAGGGCATTGAAATAGACCTGATGGAGCTGGAACGTGAGTTAGGTGTGCCGGTTGTATCTATTAATCCCCGAAAAAATAAAGGATTGCCCCAACTTAAAAAGGTACTGGTGCAAACAGCACAGCGGCAATACAAGGCACCGGCCCGTGATTTTATTGGTGTGCATTCGCTGGCCGAAACGTCTATAAAAGCAGTTCAAAATATCTACCCAAACCTGAGCGATTATGGCGCCGTTCACTACCTCATCAATCATGATCATTTTAACCTGGACGCCGGTAAGCAGCAACAGCTTGAACAGATAGGAGTTGATACAAAATTTAATGCTACCAAGGTACAGGCCGAAGAAATTATGCAACGCTACACCCGCATAAAACAAATTATGCAGATGAGCGTAGTGGAAGAAGACCTGCTGCAAAAGAAAATGTTTACCGAAAAACTGGATAACATTTTACTGCACCGCACCTGGGGCTATGTTATATTGCTAACCGTACTCTTTCTGCTTTTTCAAAGCATATTTTGGCTGGCACAATACCCAATGGATTTTATTGAGTGGAGCTTTGCACAAACCAGTAGTTGGCTGGGCAACTTATTGCCTGCAGCCTGGTGGAGCGATTTGTTGATTAACGGGGTAGTGGCTGGGTTGAGTGGCATACTGGTTTTTGTACCACAGATCATGATTTTATTTGGCCTGATAACCATTTTGGAAGACACCGGTTACATGGCCCGTATAAGTTTTTTAAGCGATAAACTGATGCGTAAAGTGGGTTTGAACGGCAAGAGTGTAATGCCTATGATTAGTGGCTTTGCCTGTGCCGTACCTGCCATAATGAGTGCCCGTAATATTGAGAACCGTAAGGAACGTTTGCTCACCATTTTGGTTACGCCGTTAATGAGTTGCAGTGCCCGGTTGCCTGTGTATACTATTTTGATCAGCCTGGTTATTCCGGAGAAATTATTCCTGGGTTTTTTGAGTTTACAGGGTATTGTTATGATGTGCCTGTACTTACTGGGTACGGTGTTGGCTTTGTTGGCGAGTTATGTTTTTAAATGGATTATTAAAATAACTGAGCGTAGCTTTTTTATATTGGAGCTGCCCACTTACCGGTCGCCACGTTGGAAAAACGTTGGTATTACTATGGTTGAGAAGGCTAAAATTTTTGTGGTAGATGCAGGTAAAGTAATTATGGTGATTAGTTTATTGCTTTGGTTTTTGAGTAGTTATGGCCCGGGTGAAAGGATGCAAAA
>JANPPB010000739.1:0-5616 GCA_031428295.1 Segetibacter sp.
GGTTAAAAATCAGCAATATTAATGGAGTAAACATGGCAGCCAGCCAAACAGTAACTAATGTGCTTAACCTAAATACCGGTAATCTTTCTATCGGTAGCAACACACTTACTTTAGGTGGTGCTGTAAGCAGAACCAGCGGTAACCTTTCAGGTTCTAATGCCTCTAACTTAATCATCAACGGAGTAGCAGGCAGCTTGTTCTTTGCAACGGGTAGCTTAAATAATTACTTAAAGGATTTCACCATTGGCGCAAGTGGTTCTGCTACCCTCGGTAATGCGCTAAATATTACAGATGGAGGTGTGGCCAATAACCAGGGGACATTAACTGTGACACCTGGTGGCAGTCTTGCCAGTGCGGGTTTTTTAACCATTAAGAGTAGCAGCTTTGGTACTGCACGAGTTGCGGCAGGCAACTCAACCGGTGGCTACATTACAGGCACCGTAACTGCAGAGCGTTTCCTTACAACTAAGACAGTCCGTAAAAATGTTTTTGTAGCCTCACCTATATCACAAACCATTGCTTCTACCTGGCAGCAGCAGATACATATTACTGGTCCTGGTACCAGTGGTACTATTTGTAACACTGCTGATGCAACCAATCCATCTCAACCTACCGCAAACTCAAATGGTTTTGATGCTACGCAATCAAACAATCCTTCATTCTTTACCTATGTTTCCACTGCCACCGGCCGCTGGACAACAATACCCAGCACAACAGGCACCAGTCTGTTACCTGGCAAAGGTTATCGTGTAATTGTAAGGGGACCCCGTACCCAGGGATGTGCTTTGTTGATTGATGGGGGTATTGCACCTACTGCGGTTACCCTAAGTGCCAGCGGTACCCTTGCGCAGGGAAATGTACCTGCTATCCTGGCGGGAGATGGTGATCAATTTACTTTGCTGGGGAACCCTTATGCAAGTGATATTGACTTTGGCAATGCAACATGGTCTTTTGCCCGTACTACTGGAGGTGTAGGTCAATCGTACTGGAGTTACTCTCCAGCTAATGGTGCAGGCATTTACTCAGTGTACAATTCAGCAACCCTTCAAGCTCTCAACTTCCCTGTGGGTTATACCAATCCAAATATTATATCTAGTGGCCAGTCGTTTTTTGTACAAAAAAGTAACAACACTTCCGAAACCATTACTGATTTTTTCCGTGAGCAGTACAAGTCCACTACAGCGCAACCTGGTATGTTTAGAGAAACGTCTATAAATTTTATAGGAACGATCAGGGCTGGTTTTACAACGGCTTCCGGTGGTCGTCTTGATGAAATAATCATCAACTTTTCCGATGATCCATCTATAATGAAGAATGTATTAAGTGAATATGATACCCGGTCGTTAAATGGTGCCAACCAGGTAATCAGCAGTTTAAAAGCCAACACTACTATGGCCATACAAACCCGGCCTTCGAACTTTGTGGAGGATACGGTGAAGTTAAAAGTCACATCGGTTACACCGGGTGACTTTAGACTAAGCTTTAGCGAATATGAGACCTTTACGGCAGCAAACATTTATTTGAAAGATAGTTTTACAGGCATTGAACAGGATGTAAAATCAAACCCTGTTTATCCTTTCAGCATAACCAGCAATGCCGCTTCTCAGGGCCAGGACAGGTTTAGTTTAGTGTTCCGCTCTGGTAGTATACTGCCTGTTGACTTTATTAATATTACTGCTATAAAAAAAGGTAGCGGTGTAGAAATAAGCTGGAAAGTACCTGCAGAGATCAATATGGCCAGGTATACCGCCGAACGTTCCAACGATGGTCGCCAGTTTAGCAGCATAGGCGACCTGAAAGCCAAAGGCAACAGTACGGTTGCGGTAAGCTATAGCACCATGGATGCTCAGCCTTTAAATACTACAGCGTACTATAGAATAAAAGCCACCAACCTAAGCGGACAAAGCAAGTACAGTGCACTGGTTAAGATAGCAGCAGGCAGCAACGGCTCGCAATTAAGTTTTTATCCAAATCCTGTAAGGGATGTGTTGAACATAGTACTGGGTAGCAACACCAGGGGCCGGTATAGTGTACGGGTAACTGATGCTAAAGGCAGTAGTGTATTACAGCGCAATAATTTAGATGCCTTTAATAATGTGCTAAGCCTCAATACCTCTGCTTTAAGCCAGGGTGTGTATATGGTTGAGATTATTAGTGCCGATGGTAATCGTGAGACAGCACGGTTTGTAAAATAGAAAAGCAAATCATTTAAAAAATAAGCAAGATGAGAAAGAACTCCCAACTACTATACAACGCCTTGTTCACGATGGTATTATTCTGCCTTCCACTAATTAGTCTTTTGGCTCAAAGCCCCGGAGGTTTTGAGGAACCTGTTGGTACTTTAGACACACCAATTGATGGGGGGCTGTCGCTGCTGATAGCTGCCGGTGTTGGGTATGGCATAAAGAAAGTAAGAGACGAACGAAAGAAAACAAGAGAAGCTAATGAGGGAATTGATAAGTGAGGCTAATTTTAATCCAAAAGAAAGAGGTCTGAATAAATAAATTACTCATTAAAACCACCCAACCAGGAAGGTGTTAATGAGTTTTCAGTAGTAATAAGTTGAAAAAACAAATGAAGGTCCGTAAATGGGCCTTCTTTTTTTATAGAACCTTTAATGTGGCAATTATATTATTACCTGGCATTCCAACGTTTACACTCAGTAATGTCCAGGTAAAATTCTAATAGTAATTTAATCTTGCACCAAATTTTTAAGCATTATTTTTAAGTTCATACGTTCTTACAATATTCCTTCTGACCTGGTAGCGTAATGGCAATTGCACATTTGAAAAATTGACTTTAAAGCAAATTTTTATGTTTGATCTGGCCATTCTCTTTATAGATAAATATTTTCTGTGGCTGGCTACAGCAATTGGAGCATATAAGCTGTTGCACATAATTTTTTATAAAGGATTACAACCCCGTTACATACTCAACTATTACTTTGTTGTATTTAGCGGAGTTGCATTAGATGGTACAAAAAGTAGTAACCAGAGACAACGTTTCAGGCTAATCCATAACATACTCACCCTTCTATTTTACTTTTTTCTCGCCTCCTGGGTTATCATACACTCCATTCTAAATGGAAGTTTGTATTGAGTTGGACGCTTCTGGTTACCAAACGCTTTTTCATGGGCTCAGCAATTTGTATTTTTTTGAGATAAATTTCCACACATGCAACATTTATCAAAATGGGAACCTCTTAGTATTATCGTTAAGGCTGCTAAATAAGTCTATCGGGTTGACTGGTATAATTTTTTATAGGTTATTGGAGTGATTTTTCTGAGCTCCCTTTGCGAAGCTGCTACGATCCAACATTCATTTAAAGGCGTAGATAGGGTCATAAAAATAATTTTAAAACTTTTTTCATGTTAACAATTTTATTCTCCTTCATGCTTTTATCTTCTTCTTACACGTTTTATGTACTAACCCGCGATAGTAAGCCTAAGTCGCAGAAAATATAGATGCATAAAAAAACCATCACGTACTGATGGTTCTTTCAATTCTTTTCTGATGACCTATCATCTTAACCTGTCCAGGCTCTTCACTAATTTCTGATCTTTATTAATGGCTGCCAAAGCCATAACCAGCAAAATAGGTACAGCAAAGCTTAGCACAGAACCTAAAGCAAAATTGCCGTTACTAAATTTTTGAAGCTGGCTGAGATAAAGGGCTAAACATCCCAATTGTAAAACAAGAGCGGCAATGGCCAGACGCATTTGCAATTTTCGGTTTTTAAATATAAAGATGCATACTGCGGAAAGAGTGGCTACAATAACTGTAACTATCAGCAAGGCAATATTATATTGACCATTTAATTCCACAAACGCACTTGTTGCAACTGAACCGCTATACAAAGCAAATTTTAAACTTAAAAAAGAGCAAAGGGATGCCAGCAATAGCCAAATAGTTTGTATACGTTGGATCATAATAAAAATTTAAGCAACTGTGGGCCCCAATTAAGGATGGGTACAGTAATATACTTTAAAGTTCAGGATACAGGGGAAACTGCTCCATAAATTCATTAACCGTTTTACGAATGGTTGCCAACGTATTTTCGTCATCTGCATTCATTAGCGCATTGTCTATTACGTTTACCACAAATTGCATATGCTCTTCCATTAACCCACGGGTGGTAATTGCCGGAACACCAACCCTGATACCACTTGTTACAAAAGCGCTCTTATCGTCGTAAGGCACCATGTTTTTGTTTAAAGTAATCTCCGCCTTACCTAACACATTTTCTGCTTTCTTGCCGCTGATGTTTTTATTTCTAAGATCGATCAACACCAGGTGGTTGTCGGTGCCCCCGCTAATAATATTGTACCCTTTTTCGATAAATGCTTTTGATATAGCCTGTGCATTTTTTAATATTTGGTTTGCATAGGTTGTAAACTCTTCGGTCAAAATCTCGCCAAATGCTATGGCTTTTGCGGCAATTACATGTTCCAGCGGGCCACCCTGTGTACCAGGAAACACAGCCATATCAAGCAAGTTGCTCATTAAGCGAATGTTTCCTTTGGTATCTTTTAAACCCATTGGGTTCTCAAAATCGTGTTTCATTAAAATTATTCCACCACGGGGTCCACGTAATGTTTTGTGGGTGGTAGATGTAACAAAATGACAATGTTCAAACGGACTATTTAATAAACCCTTGGCAATAAGACCTGCCGGATGCGCCATATCGCACATAACAAAGGCATCAATTTCGTCGGCTACTGCACGTATTCTTTTATAATCCCAGTCGCGGCTATAGGCACTGGCGCCACAAATAATCATTTTAGGTTTTACTTCCCTTGCAGTTTTTTCCAGCATTTCATAATCTACCAAACCTGCCTCACGGGTTACACCATAAAAGTGAGGTGTATATAATTTACCACTAAAATTTACTGCACTACCGTGTGTTAAGTGGCCGCCCATACTCAGGTCAAGGCCTAAAATGGCATCGCCGGTTTGCAACACTGCCAGCATAACGGCTGCGTTTGCCTGTGCCCCACTGTGTGGTTGTACGTTTGCATAGTTGCAGCTAAAAATTTGCTTCAACCGATCTATGGCCAGTTGTTCGGTTTGGTCAACAATTTCGCAACCTCCATAATACCTTTTTCCGGGGTAGCCCTCAGCATATTTATTGGTAAGTACACTGCCCGTTGCCTGCATTACCTGTAAACTGGTGAAATTTTCAGAGGCTATTAATTCTATTCCATGTCGCTGGCGCTCCAGTTCTTTATTAATGAGGTCGAAAACCAGGGAATCTCTTTGCATGTAATGTAAAATTTGGCTCAAAAATAATCAAATGAAGTGAGAAGAGGAGAGGTGAAAATGACTGGGGGTGCATTTCAAATTGTCGCTCTTTTTTTTGGGGACGAGCTAAAGTTATATGGTCAACATCCTCCCCGCCGTGGCCTATCGTGTGTACACAAATATGCGAGGTTCTGATTTTGAATATTTCATAAATGAAAAATGGCTTTTTGCTCTGGAGGAGCATCCTGTTTGTAGTAAGATCAGAGGTTGAAGTCCTCCGGCTCCGTAGGTGCCACCTATAATTTGAGTAATTAGGAAGCACCTACGGAGCTTAAATAATGGTTTTGTATAATTTTCTATAAACAGGGTGCTCTT
>JANPPB010000740.1:0-1672 GCA_031428295.1 Segetibacter sp.
ATGAAATTTTGGCAGAAGTTGCCACAGCCCGTAAAGAAAGTAAGGAAGGAAAAACTTTGATTTTATCTTCTCAGGAGGAAATCAGGAAATATTTTTCTAAGAGTAAAGGGGTTGATATGGAACCTCCATATAAAAAGAACAAAGACAATTTATTAAAACACTTTGGAAGCAATCCGAAAGAAGCAGATGGACTCACTTATCAAAAAAAGGTTAGAAAAGAATGGGATTAGTTCTTGCTGACACAAATACTTTTATCTACTATCTAAAAGGTAATGAAATTCTGACCCCATAAAGCCAACCTTGACCACTCCACAACAAATTTTAGAACAATATTGGGGACACAAGGCTTTCAGGCCTTTACAGGATGAAATCATCCAATCAGTTTTAGAAGGAAAAGATACACTTGCTGTTTTGCCAACGGGTGGCGGTAAGTCTATCTGTTTTCAGATACCCGCCTTGTTAACAGAAGGATTATGCCTGGTCATTAGCCCGTTAATCGCATTAATGAAAGACCAGGTTGAAAATTTATTAAAGCGCAACATTCCAGCCTTATGCATACAAAGTGGCATGACTTATTTTGAAGTTAAAGACACTTTAAAAAATGCCTCCTTTGGTTCATTTAAATTTTTATATGTCTCGCCTGAACGGCTTGAAACTGCATTGTTTAAAGAATTTATTGGTTCACTACCCCTTAACTTGATTGCTGTTGATGAGGCACATTGCATTTCGCAATGGGGTTACGACTTTAGGCCACCTTACCTGCGTATTGCAGCAATCAGGCAACATTACCCTAACGTGCCGGTACTTGCCCTAACAGCATCTGCAACGCCGGTTGTGCAGGATGATATTTGTGAAAAGTTACTTTTCGAAAACAAGCACATTTTTCGACAGTCGTTTGCAAAACCCAATCTCTCCTTCAGTGTTTTTAAAGTAGATAGTAAGATTAATAAGTTGGTGGAGATACTGCAGAAAGTACCGGGACCGGCACTTGTTTATTGCAGCAGCAGAAAGCACACCAAAGAAATTGCACACCTGCTACAATTGAATCACCTGCAGGCCAATTTCTACCATGCAGGTCTAACACAAGCTGAGAGAAGTAAAAGGCAAGAGGCATTCATAAAAAACAAGGTCCGCATTATGGCTTGTACCAATGCATTTGGTATGGGTATAGATAAGCCCGATGTGCGAACGGTGATACATATGGATGTGCCAGACAACCTTGAAAACTATTACCAGGAAGCAGGCCGGGCAGGGAGAGACGGCAAACAATCTTTTGCTGTACTGCTTCATGCAACCGGAGATTTGCAGGCAATTGAAAAACTACCCGAAGTAAAATATCCCTCACTTCAGAACATAAAAGACATTTATCAATCGTTGGCCAATTACTTGCAGGTACCTGTTGGCAGTGGTGAGGGTTTGTACTATAATTTTAGCCTGTTCGATTTTGTAAAGAATTTTAAATTAAATAGCCTGGTGGTGGTAAACGCTTTTAAAGCATTGGAACAACAGGGGCATTTAATATTTAACGACCAGGTTTTTATTACGCCAAAAATTGGTTTTACCTGCGACAAGGATGTATTACAAACTTTCGAAGAAGGCCATCCCGAATTTAACCACCTGATTAAATACCTACTTAGAACTTATGAGGGAATATTTGATAATGTGGTTTCTA
>JANPPB010000741.1:0-12167 GCA_031428295.1 Segetibacter sp.
TTGATCTTATGAGGCAGGCATCAAATTAATTTTCTTAAAAATTATTACTGTCAAGATTTTTATACGAACCCTTTTTCAGCAACTCATTCAGGCCAAATTGTTCCTCTGCAATCTGCTTTCTCGTCCTAAGGTTTCCGGTAACAGGTAATGAACCTCCCTTCATAGCCTGCACAGCAAAAAAGCTACACACGGCAGCAGGTATCATCAACCATTTTTTACCTAATGCAGCGCCAAGCGCCACGCCGCTTAATGCTAATAAAGAAGCATTTAACTGCACCGATCTTTCAACATCCCACTCTGCATTTAATTCCTTAATACGATCCTTAATTACCCCCTCACTCTCAAAGCGATAATAATCAAGATTGTCTGCCACATTCTTGTGCGTGTTTCTCCTATTATTTGCGGACAGTGACTGCTGCACCATTTCTTTCATTGAATTGATAATATGGCTCATAAATAGTTTTAGAATAAGGAACAAAAATGATGCCTCCGGTTGATATACCGGGCTCATTGGTGTTAAAAGATAATACCGGATATTATTTTCGACTGTTGAATAAATGGGTTACAATATACAATGACCAACAACTCAATTATTTTTATGCTTTTGCATTTACATTTGGACCATGGTGAACAGCTTACAACAACGTGACTTACAGGTTATATGGCACCCCTTTACTCCTCAAAAAAATATGACCCCTCCCATACCTATTGTAAAGGCAAAGGGAACATTGCTTTATAGTGAGGATGGGCGTGATTTTATTGATGCCATCAGCAGTTGGTGGGTTACACTTCATGGGCATGCACACCCATACATTGCAGAACAATTGTACCGCCAGGCCCAAACCCTAGAACAGGTAATATTTGCCGGATTTACACATGAGCCTGCAGTTAGTCTTGCAGAAAAACTGTTGCCATTACTGCCTGGTAAAATGTCACGGATTTTTTATTCTGACAACGGCTCCACATCCACAGAAGTGGCATTAAAAATGGCCATTCAATACTGGTGGAATAAAGGTGAACCCAAAAGAAATAAAATTGTAGCCTTCAACAACAGCTACCATGGCGATACTTTTGGCGCCATGAGCGTTAGCGACCGAAGCGTGTTTACACTTGCATTCGCCGATAAACTGTTTGAGGTAATCTTTATTGATACGCCTACTACCGGTAACATAAAAGACCTTTTGAAAACAATTGAAGTTGAAGCTTCTTCTCTTGCCGCTTTTATTTATGAACCATTAGTACAAGGTGCAGGTGGTATTAAAATGTACGATTCATTGCTTTTAGATCAATTGCTGCAGACTATAAAAGCTCACAATATTATTTGTATTGCTGATGAAGTGATGACGGGATTTGGAAGAACGGGTAAACTTTTTGCCGGAGAATATTTGTTGGAAACCCCGGATATTATTTGCCTGAGCAAGGGCTTAACCGGTGGTACGATGGCATTGGGGGTTACGGCCTGCAATCAAAAAATATATAATGCTTACCTGGCTGACGACAAATTAAAAACCTTCTTTCATGGGCATTCATTTACTGCAAACCCGCTTGCATGCACTGCTGCATTAGCCAGCTTACATCTGTTATTGCAGCCAGGTACTATACAATCAATTACAAGGATTGACGGTTTGAATAAAGCCTTTAGTAAAGAACTACAACAATTTAAGGCTCTTAAAAACATAAGACAGTTAGGCACCATTCTAGCTTTTGAAATAAGCAGTGGAAAGGATGAATATCTAAACAACATCAGTGGTAGCATTACCACAAAAATGTTAGACAAAGGTGTTTACCTGCGGCCCCTGGGAAATACGGTTTATTTAATGCCTCCCTATTGTATTACTGATGCAGAGTATTACAAAGTCAAACATGCTTTAATCCAAACTATTGCTGATCTTGAAGACGAAGACAATTAAGTGCCTTCTAATAATTTTTTTAAGTTATCGAGGCTTTTTTCCATGTAGGGCCCTAATACCTTATCTGAGGTAATGGAAGCAAATTTCTCCCATGGGTACCATTTTACTTTTTGAATAAATTGCCATTGAACAGTAACCATTTGGTTGTCGGCTGAAGGCACAAAATTGAACGATCCGGGTAATGGCCGGTTTTCACCAGACCTCCAGGAAGCTTCCATTTTGGTAGAATCAAGCGCAGTAATATCCACCTTTACTTTTCCCATTTTTATAAAGGATCTTTTGCCCTTTGCCGGCAGTGAAATAATGGTACTATCAGCATCATAATTGTCCATCCAATATTTCCAATTTGAAAGATTTATGACTGTAGCATAAACTGAGTCCAAGGGTTTGTAGATATCTATGGCACGGGAAATAACAACTTGCGACGGTAATAACATCGACATAGCAGTAATCAATCCAAATAACACAATAACACTTAAAATACCCAGCTTTATTAATCTCATATTATTCCCACTTAAAAACTTTAATGGCTATTGCATAAATAACAACGCCCCATAATACCAAAACGCCTATTTGTAGCCCACAATCTGCTAAACTGGCCCCTTCAAAGGCTATTTGCCGCATTGCATCGTTAAAATGGGTCAAGGGCAATATTTTACAAAGGGGTTGCAGCCATGAAGGAAAAGAGTCGATTGGAAAAAAAGTGCCCGCCAACAAAAACTGGGGTAATGTAAACATATTGGCAAAGGGTGGAATGGTGCTTTCATTTTTTGCAAGTCCACTCACTATAAACCCAAATCCCATAAATACCACCAAAGCAATAAAACTGAGCACCATAATTTCTAAAAAAGTGGCGATGCCATTTACCAGCGTGTAGTTAAAAAAGAAAGCTCCTATTAAAACAATTACTACGGCAGTAGACATTTGAAACAGCACCCTGCTGAGTGCTTCACCCAGCACAATAAAAGTTCGGTTTATTGGAGTTGCAAAAAATCGTTTTAAAACCAGTTGCTGCCTGAGATTAAAAAACAAAAAAGCCACACCGAATACCCCTGCACTTAATAACGAAAAACCCAACTGACCCGGAAGAATAAAATCGATGGTTCTAAAATTTCGACCGGGTATTTTAGTAATATTCTGGCTGATGGTTGCTACCGTTGGCGCCTGCGGATAAGTGCTTCTATTTACATTAGCAATTATAGAATTCAAGATTGAATTCAGCACCTGTAAATTTTGAGGGTTTACACTTTCCGAACTTTTTAATTGAATGTTATACGGAGCCTTTGCATGAGTTGTATCAGCCGACTTTTCAATATTTACAATGGCTGTTAACCTACCTTTCTCCAGGTCGCGGCGTAATGAGTCTTCACTTTTATTAACGATCGTTATGCCGGGAATTGATTTAAGCGAAGCATAAATAGGATTAAGTGTATCAGCTTTTTTATCGATTGAAATTTTAAATGCCAATTTACCCCCACCTCCAATAAACCCAAAAATAACTATGAACAACATGGGAAAAGCAAAGCTAAAAATTACGGCCGACGGGCTTCTCAAGATGGCTCTTAGGCTGGCTTTTGTAATAGCAAGCATAGCAGAGACCTGATTATATTTTCTGGTCATCAAAATGGGTTGTGGCGGCAAATCTATCTTATTATTTGAATTATATAACAGATATAAACGAGTACTGTTTGAGAGAAAAATTAGGAGAAAAATATAAAAAAGTGAAAGAAAAAACTTTTAAAATTAGAACAAATGACGTAAGTTTGTTGACAAAAGACAGGTATGAAAAAAGCAAAAACATTACCCAAGCCATATCCCGAAAATACTTTGATTTCTACAGTAGAAGAGCCTTACATAGAAATCCCCCGTCTTAATCGCTTTCATGCAGCCGTTTCCGATTTTTCGTACAAAAAATTTCAGAAAATTGCTGGTCGTGTACCCTTTACCCTTATTGATTGGGCTAACATATTGCACTTATCCGAAAGAACACTTCAACGGTATGCAAAAGATAACAAAAACTTCGAGGGCATTTATGTTGATAGAATTCTCCAGATAGAAAAAATAATCAACCTTGGCTTAGATGTATTTAATGGTCCCCAGGCATTATACCATTGGTTAAAGCAACCCAAGCAGGTTATGGGAGAGCTCATCGATTTTAATTACCTGAACCATACAGATGGCATTCAACAAATTCTCGATCAATTGGGAAGAATTCAACAAGGTGTTTACGCATGATTGTTTACAGGTTTTGCCAACACCAATACAACAACGACATCTCAGGTTACGGAGCCAGCCTTTTTGGAGGCAGATGGAATAATAAGGGATTGCCTGCGTTATATACAAGCGCTAGCATATCATTAAGTTTATTAGAGGTACTTGTAAATGCGCTGGATATCTCCAGCCTGCAACAACTTGCATTAATGACGTTGGAAATACCCATACCCAACGAAAACTTAGTTTACAAGGCAAATAACCTTAAGGCAAACTGGCATCTCGATTTTGATTATACCCGATGGATTGGAAGTGAGTTTTTGCAGAAGAGAGATCACCTGTACCTGGAATGTCCCTCAGCAGTCATTTTTCAGGAAAAAAACTACATGGTTAACCCTTTACATAAAGATTTTAGGCACATAGAAATACTTACGGCTAATAAATTTGTATTTGACAAAAGACTTTTTAAACAACAGTTTACACCTATTTAAACGATACACCAAAAGGCATTCTGGCCTGGGGAACGTAAAACATAGAACGAAGCGTTTTGAGGCGTTGCAACAAATCATATTGCTCCACTCCTATTTCTTCCTTTATTGCCTTTGCTTTTATTTCGGTTTTATAGCTTGAGAAAATACTCTCAAACAAACCCTTTTTCTCGGGATACTCTCTAATTCTATAATCGGTGATCTTGGCCATTCTTAGGGCACAATCAACCGCATCCTGCATGTTGCCTAACCTATCTACCAAACCAATTTGCCTTGCCCGCTGCCCTGTCCAAACCCTACCCTGGGCAATGCTGTCAACAAACTCCATTGATAGTTTACGACCCGTTGCCACCCGGCTTTTAAAGTCGTGGTATACCGTATCAATAGATTGCTGAATGAACATTTTTTCTCCTTCGCTTAATGGACGGTCGATTGATATCATATCAGCAAACGGACCGGTCTTAACCCGGTCGAATGTCATGCCCAGTTTGTCGTTTAAAAAACCCTGCATGTTTGGTATAAGGGCAAACACACCTATTGAGCCTGTAATTGTATTTGGCTGAGCAAAAATACTATCAGCACCCGAAGCGATGTAATAACCACCAGATGCTGCTACATCACCAAAACTTACTACAACTGGTTTGGCTTTTTTTGCCAGTAATAGTTCTCTTAAAATTACTTCGCTGGCCAGCGAACTACCACCTGGCGAATTCACCCTGAACACTATTGCTTTTATAGTTTTATCCAAACGGGCTTTCCTTATAATTTCAAGAAAATCTTCGGAGCCTACCTGGCTGCCACTTCCTTTGCCATCTACAATTTCGCCTTCGGCTACTATTAAAGCAATCTTATTACTACCGCTCTTTTTAAAATCAACACCTTTTGAGTATTTATCTAATGATACAAAATTGATTTTGCCTGTATTCTCAATATTTAGCCGGGTTGATATTTCTTTTCTTACTTCATCGTCATACCGAACTCCATCAATTAAACCAAATTTTAATGCATCCCCGGCATTTTTTATGCTGCCATTATCAGCTAACTGGTGTAGCGTTGCTGTATCTTTTTTTGTGTGTTGCGAAGCCGTCATCAATATCTGACTATATAAATCGCCCAGGTAAACTGATGTTTGCAAGCGGTTCGCATCCGTCATTTTATACTCCCTGAAAGGTTCAGTAGCGCTTTTAAATTTACCGGCGTAAAAAATCTGAGGTTGAATTTTCAACTTTTCCAATGTACCCTTAAAAAAAATCAAAGTAGTTGAAAGACCATTCCACTCAACTATACCCTTGGGATTGCAATACACTTTATCGGCCACGCTGGCAACATAATACGCTCCCTGAGTTATAACATCGCCATAGGCATAAACAAATTTTCCTGTTGTTTTATAATCAGCAATGGCATTACGCAACTCCTGGCTGGCAGCAAATCCGTTAGAATTGGTGTTGCATTTTATATAAATGCCTTTGTTTAAATTATCGGATTTTGCAAAACGAAGCATGCTGACTACCTCGTACAGTGAGGGAACATCTTCTTCCTTTGAAACTAATGCACCCAAAGGATTATCCTGGCGTTGTTCTTTATATTGTTTTGACAGGTCAATGGTCAATACTGCTTTGTCTCCAATTTTAGGTTTTGCAGGCGAAGTAACACCTGCTACTATTACAAAGAAAATAATGAGAGCTAATAAAGAAAAAACAGCAAGCGCAACAAACGATGCAAGGAATATTTTAAAGAAATTTCTCATATTTTACCAGAGTTATAATGTGCAATTAAATGATATTTGACTGCTTATGATAGAGTGCAATATATGAACAATGTATTTTTATTGACAGGCGGCAATATAGGCAACAGGATACAAAACCTTAACCAGGCAAAAAAAACTATAGAGCAAAAGGTAGGGCAAATAGTTTCGGCTTCTAAAATATATGAAACTGAAGCCTGGGGCAAAACCGACCAACCATCTTTTTTCAACCAGGTATTACATGTTCAATGCCTACATAAACCAATTGAAATTTTACACCTGATACTAGGAATTGAGTTAAGCATGGGCCGTAAAAGACTTGTAAAATACGGGCCAAGGCTAATTGATATCGATATCCTTTTTTATAATAACGAAGTAGTGGATACTCCTGAACTGACAGTACCTCATCCCCAAATACAAAACAGGCGCTTTGTTTTAACGCCGTTGGCTGAGTTAGCAGCCACTTACCTTCACCCGGTGTTGCATAAAACAGTTGCTGTGTTATTGAGTGAATGTGAAGATCCGCTGATGGTTAAAGCCATAATTTAACATGAAAGCCTGTGTATAATAAATGTTTGAGATTAATCCCAACATGTTAGTCAACTGTTTATAACCTATTGTAGTTATTAAACAACATTTTTACCATTTTGCGTAGGTTTGATGCTTCTACTTATTAACCAAATGAAGCATCATTTTATAACGATAGAAGGAAATATTGGGGCAGGAAAAACTACATTGGCGCATTTGATATCAAAAAAACTAAATGCACGATTGATATTGGAGGAATTTGCAGAGAACCCTTTTCTGGCAAAATTTTATGAAAACCCCGGTCAATATGCTTTTCCGCTGGAGCTGTTTTTTATGGCGGAACGATACAAGCAATTGAAAGACCTTCTTCATACCAAAGACATCTTTCAAAATGTAACTGTAAGCGACTACTTGTTTACTAAATGTCTGTTATTTGCGAAAGTTAACTTACCAAGCGAGGAGTTTCGTTTATATCAAAAGCTGTTCAACATCATCCACCAACAGTTACTGCACCCTGATATTTTAATTTATTTGCATGCACCTGTACAAAAGCTTCAGCAAAATATAAAGAAGCGCCAAAGGGATTATGAGCAGGCTATACCAGATGAATATCTTTTTAATATTCAGGAAACCTATACCAGTTACATTAAGCAGCATAATATTAAAACCCTTTTTATTGATGCCAGCAATGCTGACTTTTTAGGTAATGAAAAACATTTACAAATAGTACTGGATGCATTGGAAAAAGATTTTGATGAAGGCCAACATTATTTCACATTACCATAATTATTTTGATTGATGGAGGCCGTACAAGAAGCTGATGCTTTTGCCGCAATAAAAATTTTGCAGTACCGAAGGTTGCTTACAGGCAGGTTTTGTTTTACCATGGCCCTTAGAATGTTGGGTACCCTGGTTGGCTGGTGGCTATACGAGCTAACAGGCGATCCATTGGCTATGGGGCTTATTGGGCTTGCAGAAGTGATACCTGCCATCTCCCTTGCCTTATATGCCGGGCATGTAATTGACACCAACGAAAAGAAAAATTTGTTATTAAAGGGTATTTGTGCCTACCTGTTAGGGGCTATTATATTATGTACCCTATCCTATTTTTTCTACTATAAAAATGGGAGCAAAAACATGGTCATCTGGGGCATATACATTGTTATTTTTTGCACTGGTATTATTAGAGCTTTTGTAGGTCCATCCTTTCCGGCAATATTAGGACAGATAGTTCCTAAAAATATTTTGCAGAACGCCATTACCTGGAACCAGGGAACTTTCTTAATGGCATCTGTGAGCGGACACGCCACAGGTGGTTTTTGTATTGCGGCGCTTGGGGTGCCCGGTACATTAGCGGTTATTATTATGTTGGTTATTTTATCGTTGCTAAACCTTAACCGGCTTACGAAATTTCCTATTAAAAATACTGCTACCAATAAGCGTACGCTTGAAAGCGTAAAAGAAGGATTGAACTTTGTTTTTAAAACTAAGGAAGTGTTAGGGGCTTTATCGCTGGACCTATTTGCCGTATTGTTTGGCGGGGCAGTTGCCATGGTACCGATTTATGCTAAGGACATTTTAAAAGTTGGGGCTGTGGGCTTTGGCTGGTTGAATGCGGCTTCAGATATAGGGGCCATCATTATTGTTGTACTACTCACCATATTTCCGTTTAAAAAACACCAGGGCAAGCGACTCCTTATGGCAGTGGCAGGCTTTGGAATTGCAATCATCATTTTCGGTATATCCAAACTGTTCTGGCTGTCGTTTAGCATATTGCTCATCAGCGGCATTTTAGATGGCATAAGTGTTGTCATCCGTGGCACCATTGTGCAATTGCAAACACCTGATGAAATGCGTGGCAGGGTGATGAGCGTTAACTCGATGTTTATTAACAGCAGCAATGAATTAGGGCAGTTTGAAAGCGGTGTGGCGGCAAGAGCTATGGGTGTGGTGCCTTCGGTGGTATTTGGAGGATGCATTACTTTACTCGTGGTGTTTATTACGTGGTTTAAGGCGCCAAGCTTGAGGAAAATGGAATATTAGCCATCCGATTGTTATTACTTTTCAACAAATGAAGAATATATTTCTACCATTAGGTTCGGGATTGCGGCTCGATTATACTCACCCTTTCCCTCCCCCATCCACCTTGTTCAACAATAGTATTTTCTTCTTATCACCCACTATCCACACCACATCCTCCCACTCAAATTGAGTAGATGAATCAGGATTGAGAATGCGGCTGCTGTTTCTTTCTATGCCAACTACCAGACCACTGGTCATTTCGCGGATGTTTGAGTTTCGGATGGTTTTGCCTTTAAGATGATTGTGACTGTCGACTATGATTTTATGAAGTGACACTTCTTGCTCGCTAACGGCAAATTCAATGGTATCAGTAGTTTGCTCAACAACAGACTTTAAATTTTGAAGCTGTTCATCAGTCGCAATTACCGAAATTCTGTCGTAGGGAAACAAGCGTTCACTCCTGGCCGGCACATCAAGAATTTGCTTGCCTCTTTCAATGCGGGCTATGTTGATCCCATATTTCTCACGCCACTCCAATTCGTCTAATCGCTGACCAATATAACCCGCATTTGGGCTGATCGAAAAATAGGCCAGGTGTGCATCCCAGGGCGAAATATTGCTCTGTTCATCAAGGCCTGCAATCTGGTCGCGGGCATTTAAGTTGGATAAAAACCGGTGCTCTATACGGTTGTAAAATGTTTGCATTCTTTTGGCAAAAATTTGTATCACTACCACCATAACTATTAATGCAACAGCTAACGATATGACCGGCGAAAAGAACTGCCTCAGCAAAATAAACAACAGCACTACTGCCAACACGTTTCTTACAATCTCTAATAATACCAAAGGTCCCCGGTTATATTTTTTATCGAGCCATAAATTGGCATATGCCAGTCGACCTATTTTTTTTATGGTCAGTGCCCATATAAATGGCGACATAATAACCAGCGTAAGTAACACGGAAAGCACCTCGCCAAACAACTTACTACCTGAATGATTGATAATGAATGGGGCCAAATAAAAGGATGACAATAATATTAGGGCTACGATAATAACGGAGTTGATCAGGATAGCCGAGAGGTATGAACGGAGTACGATTTTCCAATCACTTTCGGCAGGCAAAATTTGTGCACCCGATGAGTAGCGGTCAAGATTGCGTTTCCATTTACGTGGCAACAACTTATCAACAAGATGGTACACCGGCCCCGCAAACCTGATCATGTAAGGAGTGGTAAATGTGGTAACAACGGACACTCCTACCGCTATTGGGTACAAGTATGGGCTGGTGACTTTAAAGCTCAAGCCTAAAGCTGCAATAATAAACGAAAACTCACCTATCTGCGACATACTCATGCCGGCCTGTATGGCTTGCTTAAGGCCCTTACCTGCAAGCATAGAACCGATGGTAACATTAACTGATTTACCTATGATGACTACACCGGTGATGCATAAAACAGGAAACCAATGCTGCATCAATAATACAGGATCGATTAACATACCTACTGATACAAAAAACACTGCACCAAACAAGTCTTTAACCGATTGCACCAGGTGCTCAATCTTTTCGGCAAGAGTGGTTTCTGCAAGAATAGAACCCATGATAAAAGCACCCAGGGCGGCAGAAAATCCTGCCTTTGTAGCAAGAACCACCATTAAAAAGCAAAGGCCCAGGGCTACTACCAAAAGCGTTTCATCACTTAAAAATTTTTTGCCTGCTTTTAAAGCGGAAGGCAGCGAAAAAATGCCAGCAATGAACCAAAGGCACAGAAAGAAAAATAGTTTTAAGATCGAGAGCAGTAATTGAAAACCTTCGAATTGCTGCTTTAAAGAAAGGGTAGACAGCACTACCAACAGTAATACCGCAACAATATCTTCGATGATTAATATTCCCAGTACAGCACCTGCAAAATTTTGGTTCTTTACCTTCAACTCATCAAACGCTCTAATAATTATGGTGGTGGACGAAATGGATAAGATGCCTCCTAAAAAAATACAGTCCATTGCAGGCCACCCCAGCAATATACCTGTTACATAACCCAGGGTAAACATCATGGCAATCTCAAAAATTCCTGATATGGATGAAGATCCACCTACTTTGGCTAGCTTTTTAAAACTAAATTCAAGGCCAAGGCCGAACAACAAAAATATTACCCCAATTTCTGCCCAAATAGATACCCCCTCAAGGTCCGATACAGAGGGAAATAATTTTACATGGGGACTTACCAGCAACCCGGCCAAAATGTAGCCCAATACTACCGGCTGCTTTAATTTTTTAAATAGAAGTGATGTAATAGCTGCAGCGCACAGTATTAAGGCAAGATCTTCAATTAAATGTGGTAACTGCACCATATTCGCAAATTAACGACTGAGGTTCTTTAAACACCATTGTAAATTTATTCTACTTCGTTCTTTTTATACAGTTGCCTTTAAAAACATGGCTCAAAGGCAGCTATTTGCAAGATGAAGGTCAGTCTTTCTAAACCAAAAAATAATATGCTTGTCTTGTATAGTACCAAAACAAATCAGTTAGCAAAATTTTAACGGCAGGTCATTAAACTTTATGAGTTCTCTTTAGGCAACTATTGCGAATTTTGAAACTTCAACAAACCGTACTATGAATTTGATTGCATCTTTATTTACCCTTGTAAGCTTAAGTTTTGCCTCTTGCGAATCGAAGAAAGACTCACCTGTAAGTATAGCCAAAATAAACAACATGACAGCAGCAAAAACTGACACAGCCACTTTAGGGGCAGGATGCTTTTGGTGTGTTGAAGCCGTGTTTCAACAATTGGATGGTGTTTTAAAAGTAACGAGTGGATATAGTGGTGGGCATGTTGTCAATCCCACTTACGAGCAGGTTTGTGCAAAAAATACAGGTCATGTTGAAGTTGCCAATATTGTATTCGATCCTTCAGTAATAACTTTTGATGAATTGTTGGAAGTGTTTTGGAAAACGCATGACCCCACCACAGTAGACCAGCAAGGAAACGACAAAGGTCCGCAGTACCGCAGTGTAATTTTTTATCACAACAACGAACAAAAAGATATTTCAGAAAACTATAAAACTGCGTTGGATAAATCAGGTACCTGGAGCAAACCTATTGTTACCGGTATTGAGCCTTTGAAAAACTTTTATGTAGCCGAAGACTACCATCAAAACTATTACAATCAAAATGGCGGTCAAATGTATTGCCGCTATGTTATTCAACCCAAGCTGGAGAAATTTGAAAAAGTTTTTAAGGATAAGCTGAAGAAGAACCATTA
>JANPPB010000742.1:0-7326 GCA_031428295.1 Segetibacter sp.
ACCATAATTTTTAAGGGGAATACGCATTTAAAATAAAAAACGCTAAACGCTGAATGCTAAACGCCAAACGCAGCTTAAAGCTTGATGCTAAATGCAATCTGTCTTCCGTCATCTTTTTTTGAACCACTAAGGCACCAAGTAACACAAATGAAAATAAGCAAAGCCGTTAATTGCTTGACAATACTTTCTGTCATCTATAAACTACCCTGTCATCCGTCATCTGTCAACTTTTGACGATGCTTACTTCAAAACCCACAATACTCCATTACGTTGATAAGCTATAAGTCCCTTAGATTTTGCAAAATATACTTTGGTTATACCGGATGGAGAGCAGTTATCAGTAGCTGAACATTCCAGTGCCAGTACCGAAGAAAAAGTTCTTCCATCAAAAGTAGCCGAAACATCAAATCTTTTATTAGCCGATGGATCGATCACGATGTTTTTTGAATCATAAAAGATGAGGTTGGTGAATTTGGTAAATATCCTCAACTCATCCTGCATGCCTACCTGGGTTCGGATGATGTCATTAGACTTCTTATCATAAAAATTAATACGAATAAACTGGCCCCTGGTCACGGGGCATTTATCGCCTGTCCATATACTGTCATCGCCAATAAAAAAGCTGATTAGTTCAATGGTATCCCGTACCTGCACTGCGTTTTCAAAAACAAGACTTTTGTTATTACTGTATGGTAACCAATCTTTTGCGCCGGGTGTAAGTACCTGGTATTGTGGTGCGTTAGGGCAGGCTTCATTTTTACTTTTAACACATGCAAAAAGAAAAAACGAAGCAACGATGACGATGTATTTCAAGGTTAAAGATTTGAGTAACGGATTAATGTCTCAAATATAAACCCTATGCGAAAAACTTAAGTAGGAAAATATGATAAGAAGAGGGGATTGAGGCTGTATCCTTTTAACTCAAGGTATTTAATGCACCCGAAGTAATACAGTATTTGGCGGGCCTCACCCTTACTTTCTTTAAAGTCAGCCTATACATTCACATTTGTTAAGAAGCATATCTTTTAAGGGGTCAAATATCGAGGACTGTTGCCATTACCTGTTCGTCTTTTGTATACACACAAATCAGGCGGTTTTGATCTAAAATTTTTATTGTTGGCTGACTACCCTTACCCAATACTTTCCTGGTTCCACTACCATCTGTAATAACTATGTCACCGTTTTCAGTCCAGGCAAAAAATTGTTTGCCATTTCCTGCATCAATAATACAGCCTTTGCCTTCGCCAACCATTTGTTCGGGCTGGCCGGGCGTAGCGGTATAGATTTTACTTTCTCTTCTCCAAATGGTTTTTACTTCATTGGTGCGTGTTATTGCCAGACCGCCACCATCCATAGGGCAGCCATTTAACTTCCAATCGCCGGCTCCCAATTTTTGGGCTTTACTCCAATTTTTACCCATATCGTTCGACTGTATCAAATAGAGGTTGCGGTTACCCTGCAAAAAGTTTCGAAACATAACATACACTTTGTTGCCGCTGACCAATACAGAAGGCTTGCAACACTCGCAAACTGTTTTTTCGGGTGATATGTAAACTGGTATATTCTTAGACCAGGTTTTGCCACCATCGAACGATGCAGCGCCATAAATTTTGTTGCGCCTGTTGCCACGTAAATCAAGCCAGACTGCAAACGCATTTTGATGATCGGCACTTAAACTCATAAGCCCTTCTTTTGCTATGGTGTCAGCATCGTTTACCCTAATTGACCGTGTCCACTGATGTTGTTTTTTAGTATAACTAAAAATGTTTCCCTCATTGTTTGCTGCTGTAACCACCAGTCCATTTGTTGTTGCGGCTATTTGCGGCCCCCGTGTGTGTGAGGAGGCCAAACCGGGTAGCACTGTTATTAATTTAGGAGATGAAAATGTACTGCCTTTATCATCTGAGCTTGCATACCATAAACTGTCCTGTCGGCCATAAACTACATTTAATACACCCGATAGATCCATGACCATTCCGGGCATTTGACCATTGCCTATTTTGCTGGTGTGCTGTGCATTTACCAATAAACTACTATAGCAGGCAAGTATTAAGATTATAGTCCGAATGTTAAGTTTTAAGTTACTCATAAGTACTCTCGTCTTTTTACTTTAATGTATTTTTTTAGTCGCTAACATTAACCTACTTGCTTTCATGCCAATGGTCTAACAATCCATTAATGGCCCGCCCTGATGTAACTCCATCCTTTTTCCTGTTTATCTGCAAGCTCAATAATGGCAACGGGTACAACTATAGCAGCAGGAATAAGGTCTTCTTTTGTAATGTTATAACGGTTCATGGAGTTATTGCAGGCCGCTAGTATAACGCCTTTGTTATTTACAAGATCGTCAAGCTTATCTTTAAAGGTGGTGGTGCTTTTTACCAGGTTATAGATGGCTTTACCATGAAATACCACTTCAACGTTGGTACCTGGCGAATTTTTCAGTACATTATTGATTTGGCGAATAATGCCAGTTTGATCGGCAGTATCGCTACTTGCAAAATCAAAAATTATTTTATACTGCTTACCCTGGGCTTGTGTAGTGGTAAATAACAATACCGCCACAATGGTTACTAAAATGTATTTCATGTAAAAGAATTTTTGAGGATAGGAGAGCAATGTTATTGTATAAATACCAGTTGGCAACCTTAAAATTAATGGGGCAGTTTCTCTCTTATCAAACCATAAAACCAGGTGCCTGCAATAGCACTGATTATCACTGCAATAATAGCCACTGCCCCTGTGCCCACTTGTGCAAATAATGGCCCCGGGCAGGCTCCGGTTAAAGCCCAGCCAAATCCAAATAATAACCCGCCTATTATTTGCCCCTTATTAAATTTTTTGGAATGAAACACAATCGCTTCCCCGTCAATGTGGGTTAATGTTGTACTTCTTAATAAGAAAAACGGATAGCATACCAACCACCCCCGCAGTTCCTATAACGCCGTACATGTGAAAGCTTTGCAGCCTGAACATTTCCTGTATGCGGAACCAGGAGATGACCTCTGCCTTTAGCTGTTTAAAAAAAGACGTCATCCCAAATTTGTATTCAGGATCTCCCGTATTTCATTTGCATGATTCGGAAGATGTTGATAATAATCAACATGACGCCGGGGGTTTAATCTTTTACAATCATATAGCTACCATTGCTCCCACAAATGCGCTACACAAACTGGTAATCAACTCCCGATACCTGTGTTAGCAGGGTTGCCGGTGCATCCAGCACCACGGCATTCCCCTGGGGCAGCGGTGTAACAGGCGAATGGCTTTTTAAATATTCTTTTAGTACCTCGTGCAAATTAAACGGGGTATTGGAAGCCTCAATTACATTAACCATTCTGCACAAAACGTTCTCAGGGTCACCATCCCGTTCGCAGGCACAGATGGTATACAGCTTGTTGTTTTGTAATGGCTGGTCTTTAATAAGTACACTTTTTACCCGCCTTCCCTGTTCTTCAAAAGCCTTGAATTCAATCTTCATTCCCTTAAATTTTACTACCCAGCCGCCCAATCTTTTTAAAGCATCCTTAGCAAACACATTGTTGAGTTCCTTCTCCAGCCATTCCTTTATTTGTAAACCCGAAGCTTTTGCTATTCTGACTGTAGAATTAACGGGTAACATGTCGTATAAATAACCTTCGGTGATAGGTATGTTTCCGGTACCATCGGGTGTGCAATTGGGTGGACAAAATCGAAAGCCGTTAGATAGCACGATGTCTGTTTGTATCTTCCACATGAGTGCATCAATAATGAGCGTATCGATGGTATTCTCCACTACAAAATACCTATACAAAGGCACTGTACTATGACCAACCACTTGTGTTATATCCTGCTTGTGCGGCAACTCATTATCGTCAATTATTTTTTTGATTGCCTTGTTTGCCTGGTATTTCTTTACGTCCAATTCATCCAGTTGGTAATGATCGCTCACAATTTTTCCATCCTCGACTACCAGGTTCAGGCGGCCTACAAAAGAACCAAAAGCACCAGGCTCCACAATTTTAGCATACCTGCATTGTATAGGAGTTCGAACCCGCTCGTGAGTGTCTCCACCAAAAATGTAATCCACTCCCATACAGGCCTCGTTGTTTGCCAATGCAATCTGTTGCGATAGCCCCAGGTGCGATAACAGAATAATAAAATCGCATTGCTCCTGCTCTTTTAAAATGTTGATTTGACTGGCTAAATTCTCCTCGGGCTGGGCATACTTAATACCCTTGCTGTAAGCGGGCGACTGGCGTATGGGTACCCATGGATCGGTGTAACCTACAAAGCCAATTTTTACGCCTGCTGCAGTCCAGGTGTGCCATGGCTTAAAAATCAAATCTCCCTTGTTTCCATTACCAATATCGTGGTACATGTTGGCGCAAATGGTGGGTGCATTCAATCCGCCCAACAACTGCATCATGTTAGTTTTATTATACACCACCTCCCAGTTACCCGGTAAATACAAATTGTAACCCAGGGCATTTAATATGGGTTGAAGCGCTTTGCCGGTAGTCTTTACACTCAGTTCACTGCCCTGGAACATGTCGCCGGTATCTATAATAAAAGTGTCTTTATTCTGTTGCCGTGCCTGTTCAAAATAAGAAGCCAGGTGTGCGTAGCCACCCGTTTTTCGAAACACTGCTTTATTCTGCTCCCAAAAAAGTTCGTCGTGGGGATGAACCTGGCAATGCACATCCGTTGTTTGTAGTAACGTTATGATGCGCTGCCCGGGCTTTGTAATTAAAGGGTTTGGCAAGGGAGAAAACACCTCCGCTGTTTGTGCAAATGCTGATATTGGATTGATAGTTACGCCCAGGCTTGCAAGGGTTGAAAGCTTTAAAAAATTTCGCCTGGCCTGGTAACTATTCATGTTAATAATTTGAGGTGTAGGAGTTGCCTTTTATTAATAACCAGCATCTTTAAAACAACTTACTTAATGCTGCTTTTCTATTAAAATGGATATTAGGCGGCTTATCACTATATCTTTCATTTACCCGCCACACTATTACCTGCAGGATTTGCTTTTAATTGCTTTCTTTTTTCAACAATGGGTTTAAAGGGACCGTATTTATGTTGTGCTTCTGAAAAGCCGTCGGTATAGGGTCCAAATGGATGATCGATTGGCTTTGCTGATATCTTTGGCCAGTCACTTGTAATATCGGCCACCGGGCGTGGTTGCGAGTTAACAAATGCGGCTATATCCCACGCTTCTTCATCAGTTAAAACAGGATTGGCATGCGATGCCTGGTTGTAAGGCATATTCTCTTTTACATAACCTGCAAACCTCGACAACCTGTACAATCCCGCACCCGTGTTATAACTGTGCTTTCCCCATAAAGGTGGATAGATATAACCTGGTACCTGCAGATTTACAATGCCCTCACCATCTGCACCGTGGCAGCTTTGGCATTTGCCGCCATACACTATTCTACCCTTTACCGAATCGGCGGCTCTTTCCAAATAGGCTACATCCGTTATACCCACGCCTGTTGGTTTTTCGCCTTTAGGCACCCCTTTGCCAAGCCATTGCATATATGCTACAATGGCTTTCATTTCACGACCATCAACAGGTAAGGCTTGCCCGTTTAAACTTCTTTCAAAACAATCATTTATTCTTTTAGGAATGCTTTCAACCGTTCCACTACGCTCCCTGAATTTTGGATAGGTAGCAGCAACGGCACTGTAATTATTTCCCCATGGACGGGTGCCTGCATCAAGGTGGCAATTCTGGCAATTCATACCATTGGTTGTGTGGCCAAGAGTACCGGCTGGTCCCAAATATTTTGACGTGTTGGCAATTAGCGATTGTCCATATTCAATCAATTGCCGCTGTGCATCGTCTAAACTTTTGTCGGTGAGAAGGCTTGGCGCTGTCCAATAATTGGGGGCTGCCATAGTTACTGCCACCGGGTTTTTTATTTTAGCTCTATCAAAAATTTCTTTAGCTATTACCAGTGATACCGCCAATACTATCAGGCATGGCAGCCAGTGCTTTTTAAAGAAACTTTTCATTTAGCAATTATTATGAAGCAACAATATTATTGAGTTACGTTAAGCAAACTTTTTGTTCTTTTATTTAAGTTCTTTGCTATTTTACCGAAGGTTTATTACCAACTCATCGGCGGATACAACGCCTGTTTTTCGCCAAACTTCCTTACCATTTTTATAAATAATATAAGTTGGAAAAGCATCCACTTTCATTTGCTTGCTAAGTGCGGGCTGGTCGCCTCCATCAATTTTTATCAACGAAAACCCCAATTGCTTTTGAGCAGCAAGCGAATCTACAACAGGGTTCATTTTTTTACAGGGTGGACACCATTCTGCACCAAAATCGACCAATACAGTTTTGTTACCGGGTATCATTGCCTGGTAAGCAGCCAAACTTATAGGTGCAACTTCTACAGCTTCAGCCAAAGGCTTACCTTCCCGTTTCCATGCTGCAATTCCTCCATCTAAATTGTACACAGTATAGCCCTTTTCAGTAAGGTATTTTGCTGCCTGGCCGCTGCGGCCTCCACTTAAACAATAGGCATAAACTGGCTTGGATTTATCAAGCGCATTGGTTCGGGTTATAAACTCTTCTTTACGCGTCCAGTCGGCAAGCAAGGCGTTTTTCAGGTGACCGCTATTATACTCACCGGCAGTACGACAATCAAGAATTTGAATTTCGGAGGATTGAATGCCTTTCTCAAATTCAGCAACCGGAATATTTGGTGGTTGTTGCGCCATGCTTGTACAGGCAGTAGCTGAAACAAAAAATAAAATAAGTAGTATAGATGATCTGTTCATTTGTTTTGTTTGCTGGTTTTAAAATGGAAAAATTAGTTTATAATAGGGAGTAGCGCCACCGCAAAAATCAACTATTCATTTCACCTGTCAGCCGAATGAAGGTGGTACAAATTCAGTCAGCCTCCTATATCAACCGGGTTAAATTTTAAAATGCACTCTGTTAAAAGTATTGCTTTATGCTTGTTTTAAAGTGGTAGGACAAACAAAGTCAGTGGTTTGAACCAACCCACTTTCTTTTATAGCTTTAAAGCCGCCCATCACATCAATCAGGTTATCAAAACCTCTTGCTTTTAGTATGGAGTTAAAGATCATGGAGCGGTACCCGCTGGCACAATGCACGTAATAAGTTTTTGTCTTGTCAAGACCAGACATGCTATCATTAAGCGTATCCAACGGATGATTGCTGGCATTACTAACATGTTCGCTCAAAAACTCTGAAGGGTTTCTTATATCTACAATTTTTGGGTTGCCATTTTTTATTTCAGCAGCAAGTTGTTCTACATCTACGGATGGTATGGTATCAACTTCTTTACCGCTGGCTTTCCATGC
>JANPPB010000743.1:0-2224 GCA_031428295.1 Segetibacter sp.
AGTAAATGGAAACGGCTCGGTTGAAAGCAACAGTAATTTGCAATTGTGATCTATTAAATCTTGCAACGTAACAATGGGGTAACGCTTCTGGTCTTCAAATACATTTTGCAGGCCGCACCGCCTTATCATATCGCCAATAAACGTATCGCCACCAACAGTCATGTAAGGGTTTTGCCAAATAAGATATGCGGTGTTTAAGCGTTGGGAGTTGGTAGTTGATGGTTGGTGGGAGGAAGGTTGGTGGTTGGTGGTTGATGGTTGGTGAGAGGAAAGTTGGTTGAAGGAAGACAGGATTTTTGAAACCAGGGCCTTTGCTTCAGTTTCTTTTTTTGTTAGTTGACCAATACTATTTATCATGTTCAGGGCATCATCGAGCGTGTTAACATCCGATAACCAAACAGGTGCGACTAGTTGTAGAACTTCGATTTGCTCCTGCACATTCTCTTCCTTGTTAGCAATAATCAGGTCAGGTTGTAAGGCCTTCACTTTTTCAATATCAACCGTCTTGGTTCCGCCTATGCGCACTTTATTTTGGAACCAATGATCGGGATGAATACAGAATTTTGTGATGCCGATCACTTCATCATCCAGGCCGAGGTTGAATAATAATTCGGTTTGCGAGGGGACAAGAGAAATGATACGACGGGGTGCCCGGACGAGTACAACATCGTTTCCTAATTGATCGGTAAAAGAAAGCATATGCGAATGTATGAAGCGCTTTTTATGAAATAAGAGGAGCGTTATTTAGCTAATATTTTTTCACCTTAGACTATGTTACTGTAAGTAGGTAATTTAAAATGTTATGGAAGAAAACGTGGGATTGTACTTTTTTCAATTACTTAGTGGCATGAAATACACCTTTCCCTGCAGTTGTATGTACAATTGCATCTGTTTTATTATTTGCATTTTATCAATACAAGGTGTACATGCCCAGCCCATTATAACCTCTTTTTCACCAATAAGTGGATCTATTGGAACAACTTTAACCATCACTGGTATAAATTTTAACCCTACACCAACGAATAACATTATTTATTTTGGAGCAGTAAAGGGTACTACTTTATCTGCCAGCCCAAACTCCTTAACCGTAAATGTTCCTGCCGGAACAAGTTACGATCCCATTAGTGTTACCACATCCAATCTTACCGCATATTCCGGGCAACCATTTATTGTCACTTTTCCCGGAGGTGGTAAACAGTTTTTGCCCGGCTCCTTTGCAGCAAAAGTTGATTTTGTAACCGGAACTAATCCGCAGAGTGTAACCGGAAGTGATATTGATGGAGACGGTAAAGTAGATATGGCCGTAGCCAATGGAACTTCAAATACAATTTCCGTTTTCAGAAATACTGGCAGTAATGGCAATATTTCTTTTGCTACAAAAGTAGATTTTGCAACAGGCGCAAGTCCGCTCGGTATTTTTATGGGGGATTTAGATGGAGATGGTAAGCCTGATGCAGTTATGGCTAATTATACTTCCAATAGCATAACTATTTTAAAAAATACCAGTAGCCCGGGTAATATTTCTTTTGCGCCTAAGGTGGATTACCTGGTGGGCGATGGACCATATATTACCGCCATCCAGGATTTGGATAATGATGGAAAGCCTGACCTCGTTACTGTAAACAACACTTCTAACACCATTTCAATAATAAAAAATACAGGTACTAATGGAAACATGTCGTTTGCACCCAAAGCAGATTATCCAACGGGAGTAAATCCTCAAAATGTGTCCATAAATGATCTTGATGGTGATCATCTGTCAGACCTGGCAGTAATAAATGCTAATGACAACAACATTTCTGTTTACAGAAATACAAGTGCAGGAAACACTATTTCATTTGCATCTAAAATAAATTTTTCAACCGGGAGCAAACCTTATGGGCTATCATCCGGCGACCTTGACGGAGATGGGAAGGCTGAACTTGTAACAGCAAATGGGGGTTCTGTTTCAATTTTAAGAAATTTAAGCATTAACGGTAGTATTGCATTTGCTGATAAAATAGATTTTTCGGCTGGGAGTATACCGCTTTACGTTACCATCAATGATCTTGACGGCGACGGTAAACCTGATTTAGCGGTTGCCAATTATGGGTCGAACACGGTAACGATAAGCAAAAACCTGAGCACTATCGGAAATATATCCTTTGCCGCTAAAGTAAGCTATCAAATGGGTGCAGGACCTGTAGCAATAGCTTTAGGTGATTTTGACAGTGATGGATTAACC
>JANPPB010000744.1:0-5333 GCA_031428295.1 Segetibacter sp.
TTTATACACGGCGTCCGATATCCAGATGCCACCAATGGGGGCCATAGCCTGTATCCTGGAAGCTATGTTTACACCATCGCCAAACACATCATTATTTTCAAACAATACTTCTCCTAAATGAATACCAATGCGCAATGCAAGGCCATCAATTTTACTACAGGACTGTTGAATTTCTACGGCACAACCTACGGCATCGGTAACGGTAGAAAAACTGGCCAATACACCATCGCCCAGTTCTTTTATCCACTTGCCATTATACTTTTTAATAAGTGGTTTTTGCAGGTCACGATTTTTTTTCAGGAGAGAAAAAGCGTTTTGTTCATCGTTGCCCATTAATGCTGTATACCCAACAATATCGGTAAACATAATAGCCGCAAGTTGACGGAAGGCTGCCATGGTATCTTAAAAATACTTAATCGAAAATAGAATGCTGCAAAAAATTCCCGGCTGGATTCCATTCCTGCCGGGATGATTATAAAACCTGTTTCAAGCTTAAGCAGGCATCAAATTTTCGGTATGCACCGGTTTAATATTTTGGTTTACCCTAAACAGGTTCGAAGGGTCGTATTTGCTTTTAATTTCTACCAGCTTTTCGTAGTTATCTCCGTAAGTAGCCTTAATTCTATCATCTCCCTCTTCCATCATAAAATTTATGTATGCCCCCGTTTCGGAGAAAGGGTGCAGGTCGGTCCAGTAATTTTTTGACCACGAGGTAATGGCTTCTTTATTTGCGGGGTCGGGGTCGATGCCTGCCATTACCATGGCCCAGGTAGCATCACGATAGCTCCAGGCTGTTGCTGTTTTACCAACTTTTGATGCCGCCCCGTTTATGGGATACAGGTGCATGGTAGATCGCCAGGTAGGCATCAATTGCGCATGTGCTATATGCAGGTCAATAGCCTCATCAGAGAGGTCTTTTACAAAGTCTGCCTTCCAGTACCAGTTCATGCCGGGTTCAAGTATAGGGTCAAACATGCTTTGCAAAGCGGGTACAGGTATAGGTCCTACAAAGTCAAGAGCAGGGGTTTTAAAACTGCGTATCGGTTGAAACACATCTACTGCTTTATCCAGTGCTCCTGTATAACACCAAACAACACCGCACATTTTCTTTAATTGCAAATGCTCGGGAAAGGGTGGGGCAGGAGGCACCGTTAAAAAGGCGAAGAAGCCGTTTAATTCGTTGGGTGCATTCTTAATAAGTTTTTGATACCACTTCAGTACTTCTTTGGCTTCGCTTAATTCCCATAACATAGGCCCGCCATAAACAGTACTCTGTGGGTGCGCCTGGAACAGGAACGAAGTAACAATACCAAAGTTTCCGCCTCCGCCCCGCAGGGCCCAGAACAAGTCTTCATTTTCTTTGGGAGAAGCCTTTACATAAATGCCGTCGGCCAATACTACATCTGCCTCTAACAAATTATCTATTGTTAAACCATATTGCCGGGTAAGATGCCCCAGGCCACCACCCAGTGTTAACCCGCTAATGCCGGTGGTAGATGCAATGCCCGTAGGCACAGCCAGTCCAAAAGCATGGGTTGCATGGTCCACATCGCCCAGTGTACAACCAGCTTCAACCCGTACTGTCTCGTTTTCGAGGTTTACATGCACCGATTTCATAGGAGAAAGATCAATTACCAACCCGTCGTCGCACATGCCAAGGCCCGCAGCGTTGTGACCGCCTCCTTTTACAGCAACCAGCATGTTGTTTGCCCGGGCAAAGTTGACAGCGCTAATTACATCGGCAACATCCACGCACCGGGCAATTAGCGCGGGATGTTTATCAAACATGCCATTATACAATTTTCTGCAGTTATCGTAATCGGCATCGGTTGGGGTAACCAGCTTTCCACGCAGGCTTGCCTGGAAACTGGTGATTGATTGTTCTGTCATCATAGTAGAGTTTTTATGGAGGTGAACGAATATGCGGCGTAACAAAGAGCTGAAGAATGAACCAATAAAATTAATTTAATAATTAATAAAGTGCAAGTAGGTAGCTGCTTCGCAGGAAGGGGGACTTTTGCTTTTTTACCCCAGCTTTTGTAGAGATTGCCGGCTTATTTGCCCTTGCGCCAGGCAGGCTATATCAGCTTTATTTTAGTAAGAATGAGGTAGCAAGATTCAGCCATGCAGGTACAAGGCATGAGCTTTCTATGGCTTGGATGCATATAAAGAGCTGGATATTAATATTGCCCGGAGCGTGACCTTGTAGAGGAAGATAACATCACAATGTTGTTGCTGAAACCAGAAAGGAAATGTATGAACAGAAAACTTGTTCCTGATACATAGACTATACTAAAGTTTGCGGCTCATTATCCCTTTAAAAGTTAAAGTGTGCGACCCCGCAAGTGTTACGGGGCAGGCAGCAACGAAAGTAAAATAGTAGCACTATGTTTGGCTCAAAAAAGAAATTCTTATATTAAAGCCTATGCGCCCTAAGGGGGAAACAACCGCTGATTGTTGCACCCCTTAGGGCGCATAAAATTCTTTTTTACCACCCCTTAAGCATATCACTCTTTGCCATATCTCCACTTACAAATTCCCTTTCTTCAATTCGCTAACGGCATGGTTTGCGGCTCTGGCTGTTAGGGCCATAAAAGTTATACTTGGGTTTTGGGTTGAGGTAGAAGTCATACATGCGCCATCCGTAACAAATACATTGCTGCATGCATGCAATTGGTTCCATTTATTTAAGAGGGATGTTTTGGGATCATTGCCCATTCTTACTCCACCTACTTCATGTATATCTAATCCGGGGGCCTGCTTACTGTCTTTTACCACAACGTTTTTACAGCCTGCCTTGTGCAGCATCTCTTCTCCCTGTACTAAAAAATCGTTCATCGATTTTACATCATTATCATCATAATCTACCGAGGTTATTAAAAGCGGTATGCCCCATGCATCTGTTTTATCGGGGCTTAATCTTACATGATTACTTTCTTTCGGTATGGTTTCTCCCTGCATCATCATACTCACATACCATGGTCCCGGTACTGAAAGGGCTTCTTTAAAGTCTTTACCAATGGTTGCCGCTTCGTTGGCCTGGTTGTTACCAAAACGCCCCGCCCCAAAGTGTACGGTATAGCCCCGTAAAAAATCCGTTTCCTGCTTATGAACATTTCTAAAGTTAGGCATCATAACCTGGGTAGGTCTGCGGCCATAATAGTACTTGTCTAAGTAGCCATCCATCTCAGCAAACATGGATCCCCGGTAGTTATGAAAGGCAATATATTTTCCCATCAATCCATTATCGTTACCCAACCCGTTGGGGAAACGGCTGCTTTTGGAGTTCAATAAAATAAGGTTAGAGTTTAAGCAGGCAGCATTTACAAAAATCACCTTTGCATAATACTCGGTGGCTTTCTTGGTTTCAGAGTCTATCACCTTTACACCGGTGGCCTTTCCTTTTTGTTCGTCGTAAATAATTGAATGCACCACTGAGTTGGTGCGCATGGTAAGATTACCTGTTTTCTGCGCCCAGGGTATTGTTGTTGAGTTAGAGCTAAAGTAACCACCATAAGGGCAGCCCCTTTCGCACAAACTTCTTGCCTGGCATTGCTGGCGGCCCTGCTCAATATGTATCTCCCTGGGTTGTGTTAAGTGGGCACACCGGCCTATGATTACATGACGATCTTTATAAGCAGACATGATCTTTTGCTTCATGTCTGATTCAACACAGTTCATTTCCCATGGCGGTAAAAACTCACCATCGGGCAGGGTGTCCAGTCCGTCCATATTACCCGAAATACCTGCAAATCTTTCCACGTAACTGTACCACGGCGCTATGTCATCATATCTTATTGGCCAGTCTACGGCAAATCCATCTCTTGCAGGCCCTTCAAAATCGTACTTAGCCCAACGCTGCGTTTGTCTTGCCCACAGTAAAGATTTTCCGCCTACCTGGTAGCCACGTATCCAGTCAAAAGGTTTTTCCTGTATGTAAGGGTGCTCATTGTCTTTTACAAAAAAGTGTTTGGAGGTATCATTAAAAGCATAGCACCTGTCGGCAATGGGATTTTCTCTGGTTTCCTTTTCAGTCAAACCGCCCCTGTGTGCAAAATCCCAGGGATTTTTTGTTGCAGTGGGATAATCTTTCAGGTGAACTACATCCCTGCCTCTTTCTAATAACAGTGTTTTTAAACCCTGCTCGCTAAATTCTTTTGCAGCCCATCCGCCACTAATGCCCGAACCTATAACAATGGCATCAAAAGTATTTTGTTGTTTTCCTTTGGAGTTAATATTGATTGATGAAGTATCGCCTGGCATAGCAAAAGTTTAAAATTGAACAGTGTGATTTTTATGTGTGGAATGTACAGATTTTTATTTTTATATGGTTATTTGGTTTGAGGTATGGCTAAAATAAAATTACACTTCACTAATAAAAAGTGATTGGGTTATAAAGGGTGCATTTAAAAATGTCGCTCTATTTTTTTGGGGGAACTAGCTAAAGTTATCTAATCAACATCCTTGTGTCACTCACTTGTACCTATATAGTTCCATGGCACCTTTTCTTATATAGACTGATGATAGCAGTTGAAACCGCTGTAACAATTTGGCATGCAACCAATAAAAAACTCCTCCACACCAAAGGGCAGCGGTAAAAAAATACTATCCGAAAAATTATTAAATGAAAAATTATTTTGCAGACCAGATAATCTAACTTTACTTTGAATTACAAAGCACTTTTTATGTCTTCAGCCAAACAACAATTAGATGCACTAACGGATATCAGGCAAATGATGGAGCGCAGCAGCCGTTTTATCAGCCTGAGTGGATTAAGCGGCGTAGCAGCAGGTGTGTGTGCGTTGGTAGGAGCATATTTTGCTTATGGCATTATCAATCCCATTCATTTAGAAGGCAGTGTAAAGGCTGAGGGTATCAAAGAGACCTTTCAGCCACAGACTTTACGCGATTTCATGGGCAACAAATTATTCATGATTGCATTGGTAACCTTTTGTGCAGCCCTGGTACTTGCGTTTGCTTTTACCTGGTTGCGAAGTCATAAAAACAACGTGCCTGTTTGGGGGGCTGCTGCCCGCAGGTTAATGGTAAATGTTAGTATACCTATGATAGCTGGTGGCATTTACATTTTTAAGTTAATTGAGAATGGTACTTATGGATTGATCGCTCCGGGTTGCCTGTTGTTTTACGGATTGGCATTATTAAATGCAAGCAAGTATACACTGGGCGAAATAAAATACCTGGCCTACATACAAATTGTATTGGGTATCATCAGTTGCTGGTTTATTGGGTATGGCTTATACTTTTGGGCAGCAGGTTTTGGTTTAATGCACATTATATACGGAACAGTTATGTGGTACCGGTACGAGAGAAAT
>JANPPB010000745.1:0-6267 GCA_031428295.1 Segetibacter sp.
CAGTGAGGCTCTATTGCCTGCGCATACATGGGCGGAGTGGGTGTCCATCTGCCGTCCTCGTCTGTAACAGAAAATTTACTGGCACTGCGGATCTTTGCATAATTATCTTTTTTGCTCCAGCTCAGTACACTGTCGGCAACGGTATTTGCATACGCCTTGGTATCCTTAAATATGCCTGAAGGCATGCCTGCATCTTTGGCCTTTTTTTCCAAATCGGCCACATACACATCCATGCTACCTTCAGGAAAAGTAACCGCATTACCCACCTGGCAAAAAGCAAGCAAAGCAGCAAAAGGAAAATCAACCCGCTGACCGGCAACTGGTTTTTCGATGGTTTTTAAACCATGAATCTGCCCTGCCAGGCTGGTATATTTTTTATCTCCCGCAGCAATTACTTCGTACGCTGCAATGTTGGCATACGCATAATTACGTGCTGCAATCATCGGCGGAAAATTATTCTCCAGCACAATATCGTTTAGCTTTTTAACCGTCTGGCTATACAGTTTAGGGTCGTGGGTAACTTTAATATATTCTGTCGATTCTTTACATGAATACAACAGAACCATACTTACGAATGTTATTAATACTTTTTTCATAATTCTAAAAAAGGGGAGGTTCAATACACATCAAAATCAATACTCAGTTTGATAATTTTTATCACTTCTTTGCTAAAATGCAAAGAAAAAGTTTATTGCTGTTGAGAGGAAAATCCGGCGTAATCATTTGTATCATCCTAAATGGGCAAATCCATTTGTAAACTGTAAAACCTATGGTTTCCGAATTACTTCAGTTCAAGAATGCAAAATGACATGAAAAATGATACAAGTGTCTGAAAGTAAAATTGGTGAAATTGAAAGTGTAATAATTCACTTTCTATAAACCTTTAAAAGGATTACAAGCCGGTATCCTAAATAAAGTCGGGAGGTTGCTCCGGCGAAAGATGTGGAGAAGATGGTAAATGAGCGGCTTCTTTGGAAACACTTACAGGAAGCATTACAGAAAAAAGCAAGTCAGTATTTTTTAGAGATTCATTAATGTAATCCGAGGCCAGGCTTTTATAACTGGTACTTTTTGAATGATCCGATTTTTTTGAATGGTTGTTTTGAACCAGGTCGTTGGCTGTTTTAAAAAAGTCGTCTTTGGCAGATTGCAACCTCATTTTATTATGATCCGGTAAACAAAGTAACACCAACTCTCCGTTTACAATTTTACGTTTTACGTACTTATAAATTTTACCCTCGTAAGTAATTTCTCCATCTACACGTTCAAAATTTTGACGATCGTTTTGATAAGGTAATGATATTGGAACTTTAATAGTTAGGAGTTCAGCGTCGTTATAATTGTCGTTATCGAGAGCGGCAACGAATGTTTGATCTGATTTTTGCTGCGCATAATTGAAGACAAACCTGTAACCTACCATGTTAAACAGGAAAAGGGTTGTAAGAAATATGGCAGCAGTTTTTTTCATTATCGGGGCGAAAAGTAAGGTTTTATGTTTTATTGACAAAATTGTGTTTTAAGATGCTGCTTCAAACATAAAACCCGTTTCTCAAAATCAAGGGAACATCGGTTTGTGTTGGTTATTAACTTGAAAAAGCAATTATATGGCAACTGTCGTATTAATATCATGCAATAACAAGAATAACCAACCTCAGGAATATACTGTCATATTTGGCCAGGTAATTGGGTTTTTACTTTTTCATTTTTACTTTTTACTTTTTACTTTTTACTTAACTGTGTAAGTTTTCTTCTCCACCCCTATACCTGTTAACTGCAACGATTTAATGGAAGCTGGCAACGATGTTTTTAATTGAACGATGCCTGTTGGCGTAATATCCAACCCACCAAAACCATTCAGCATAGCCTGCACCATACCTCCTGCACCAGTTAAAAAATATGGATTGTTTCCGGTAGCTGTTTCGGCAATTACTCCAAATGGTGGACGCATGTTTAACGTATATCCTTCTTTAAAAGCCTTAATTGCTTTATCGGGCATACCCAACCTTGAATATAAAATGGAGAAAATGGCATGTGTCATTGCAGGACCTTCGCCTACCCTTGGCTCATAATAATTAAGGTCTTTTAAAATAGCGTTGCGGTCGGTAATCTCTTTAAAAGGATAAGCAAGCAAGTTCACATCTCCCTGTTTTATCTTTTCGCCGGCATAAGTTGCGTGTTCTTTGGTAACACCATCAGCAAATTTTAAAATTGGAATGTTATTATAAACATTCATCCAATCAGGATCGGGGGTTAAACCTAACAATTTGGCAGCATCGGTAGCAAACTTAAGATTTGCTTTTGCCGCGGCATTAGTGTAGGCATTGTTATCTACGTTTTCAGCCCACTCATCAGCAGCAACCACATTTTTTATATCGTACTGACCGGGACCATTTCGTTCAACCCTGCTTGCCCAAAAGTCTGCAGTTTCTTTAATTAGCGGATAGCCCTTTTCTCTCAGCCATTCTTTGTCCTGCGTTACTGCAAAATAGTTCCAGGCGGCAATGCCAACGTCTGCAGTTATGTGGTGTTCAAACGGGCCACTCAAGGCCCAAACGGGTGTTTCTTCATTGCCGCTTGCTGCACTTTCCCATGGAAACATGGCGCCTTTGTATCCATGCGAAAAAGCATTGTGCTTAGCAGCGGCTATGCGCTGGTAACGGTACTCCATCAACGATTTTGCAATACCCGGCTGCAGTAACAAAAGCGAAGGATACATCCAAATTTCTGTATCCCAAAAAGCATGACCATTATATCCAAGACCGCTTAAACCCATGGGCGACATGCTGTACGCGGTGCCCTCCCGTGCAAACGAATACAAGTGATAGATCATGCTGTGTACATCGCGTTGTATGGCATTGTCGCCAGTAATTACAATATCGCTTTTCCAAAGTTCGTCCCACGCCTTTTTATGAAATTGAAGCAACCTGTTTTTACCTTCCAATGTTGCAAAAATGGTAAGCCGTTCTGCCTCGTTCAAGGGATCGTCGTGGTGGGCAGATGTAATGGCTGAACCAACAACTGCATAATGATAAGTTTCACCGGCTTTGATCTTCTTTTTAAATTTTAAGAGGTGCATGTTATTGTCCCACATCTCATGAATGACAGACGGCTCTGAGCCATGCGTTTCATCAAACAAAAAACTGTTGGAGGCAGCCATAAGTAATTTTCCGGTTGGGCTTTTGGCAGTGCTTGTCAATAACGAAATTCTTACATGCGGCCGGTCTATTTCGTTGTAATAATTCTGAACATCCTTTAGCATATCAGGCGCTTCCATAACACTGGAGGCAATGATATCGATGTCTTTTTTAGCTGTAATGGTAACATCAACCAAAGCCGAATAAGGCAAATTTCTCAAAGAATAATGGGTGTAACTAATGCTGGCTTTATCACCAAAATCTAAGGTGGTGGTCATGCTTGCAGCCTTCATGTCCAGCACCTGTTGCATATTTTGCACCTGATCGAATCGCTCAATCCTTGCACCATCCACTTCGAGGTACATGTTAAGAAAATTGAAAGTTTTTAAGATATTACTTACCCGGCCGCGACCATATAAATCGAATGCTCCATTCAATACAACATCTTTCGTTTTAAAAGGCTCAGGCGACGAAACAATGCCTACCATTCCGTTAGCAACGGTCTCACCAAAATAGTTGGAGGGGTCAATTTTGCCCGACGGAATTTTCCAGGCATCCTGTGCATTTAGGGATTGAAGTACACAAACTGAGATCAGAAATATAAATATTTTCTTAAGCATAGCTTTCGTTTTACAACTTTAAAATAAAGATAAGGATGAAGGGAGGTTAAGATAGGGGTTATCCAAAAGCATTTAGGTTGTGTATCAGTTGTAAACAAAAGGTGAAAATGCAAGCAACTAAATTAAGTTCCTTTTTTTGATCCCATCCTTTGGCCTGAATAAATACCGGTATGGCCGCTGAAATAGTAAGCTGTAAAACATGCCACTGCGAAGTAACCAACATACGTTCCCCCAAATAATTCAACCCCCAGTAAAGTACAGGCGATGGGTGTGTTGGTTGCTCCGGCAAATACCGCAATCAACCCCAATGCTGCAAACAGATCTACAGGTGCTCCTGAGATTGTTGCCAACGTATTACCCAAAGCAGCTCCAATAAAAAATAAGGGCGTTACGTCTCCGCCTTTAAATCCTGAGCCCAGGGTTATGGCGGTGAACAACAATTTCCAAAACCAGCTTAAATAACCGGCGCCCCCAATTGTAAAAGACGAAACGATGGATACACCTCCGGAATTTTGTGCTAAAACTCCAAGTCCTAAATAATCTTTGGTATTAAGAAGGAGGCAAAGAATAATGATGATTACCCCACCAATGAAAGGGATCAGCCATTCGACCTTTATAAACTTATTAGCGGCTTTTTTTATGCTAGTTTGAAGTTGGACAAAGAGGAAACCGGTGAGGCCAAAAGTTATACCCGCAAAAATAACTTTCAGCAATAGCATCAAGTCCACATGAAGAAAATTGAATTGAAACGACTGGCTTTTTACAATACCAATACTGTATGCAGTATGTTTAATTCCCCAGGCCGAACAAACCATATCGGCCAATACACTTGCCATGAGGCAAGGCACCAACGCATTGTATCTCACAACCCCAATGGCCAAAACTTCAAGCGCAAACACGGCACCGGCTACCGGTGTTCCAAACACAGCCCCAAAGCCTGCGGCAATGCCTGCCATCAATAAAATTCGAACATCGGCAGCAGTTAATTTCATCCATCTTGCTAATAAGCCCGCCATACTTCCACCCATTTGTACTGCCGTTCCTTCGCGACCGGCAGAGCCACCAAATAAGTGGGTAATGATGGTTGCCACTAAAACAAGCGGTGCAAGCCTTGCCGGCACACCACCACCCGGTTCATGTATTTCGTCCATGATGAGGTTGTTGCCTTTCTCAGCATTTTTACCCGCTAATTTATATGCCAAATGAATGAATACACCGGCAAGGGGTAGCAGATACAGCAACCAGTCCTTATTAAAACGGATAGTGGTTACCAGGTCTAATAACCATAGAAATAAGGCAACCAAAGAACCGGTGATGATTGACAAAGGAAGAACAAGAACCGTCCATTTTAGTAAGTGCCGCAGCACATTGACTTGTTCAAAATATGATATTATTTTTTTCATGCGCTACAGTTATCCTGCTTTTATATGAGAGCAGAATGGTTACAAAGCATTTGCTACCAAATACAATTTCTGTAGGCGCCATTAGTTCCGAAGTACTCCGGAGCGGTTAGGTAGGAAGACACCATTTCCTTGTTGAGCAACAAAAATAAGATTTGCTTTGAATGAAATAATTTATTGCCACGAATACAGGAATAGGTTGCCACGAATGCACGAATAGGTTGCCACGAATGCACGAATAAGAAAACATTTTGAAACATTTTATCATTCTTCTATTCCTCTTCCATCTCCTATCTCCTCTCTTCTATCTTCTATCTCTTATCTCCTCTCTTCTATCTCCTATCTTCTATCTTCTATCAACTCTCACATCTTCTCTTTTATATGCTTTACAATGTGTTCGGCATGAACCCTCGAGTTTTCTATAAACAACCGATGGGTATTCATGCCACCGCATATAACTCCCGCCAGGTAAATGCCTTCAACATTCGTTTCAAAGGTTTCCTCGCTATATGTTGGTTTGCAAACTTCATCGGCCGATAAATCAATACCCAGGTTGCGAAGAAAAGAAAGATTGGGTTGATAGCCGGTCATAGCCAACACCCAGTCATTGGCAACTGTAATCATTCCATCAGGGGTCGCAATATCAACTTCATTCGGCCTTATATCTGCAAGTACCGATTTAAAATAGGCTGTAATGGAACCCTCTTTAATCCGATTTTCAATATCAGGCTTTACCCAATATTTTACACGATCGCTGATACTTTCACCCTTAATAACCATGATTACATGGGCACCTTTACGCCAGGTTTCGAGGGCTGCGTCTACCGCAGAATTTGCTGCCCCTACAACCAACACTTTTTGGAAAGCATAATAATGAGGGTCATCATAATAATGCTTGACTTTTGGCAGGTTTTCGCCCGGTACATTTAAGAGATAAGGGATGTCGTAAAAGCCGGTGCAAACAATAACATTACCTGCTGTGTAAGTTGCCTTTACCGTGTGTATTGTAAAAAGGTTGGAAGCCTTACTTACTTGTTTTACTTCTTCAAACAATTGAATGTTTAATGCTCCTGAAATAGCCACACGACGGTAGTATTCCAATGCCTCACTACG